>OMRJ01000263.1 GCA_900313475.1 uncultured Eubacteriales bacterium
AATTTATTATAACGGTGCACTGGAGAGGATTCTCGGCGGAGGACAAAATGCAGACTGCCGCAAGCGGGATTAAGCTTCGTTTTCTTCCGACCGAGAACGGCTTCTGGGCGACCGTGCGCTTCGGCACATACCGTTGGGGCGACGTTATCACACTGCCGGGACTTATGACCTCTTTTAACGACCTTGACGCACCTTTTACGGACGTCGTATTTGTTTTTGTCGACAGCGCCGACGGCACTCCCGTTGCCGTTCGACGTCTTCCCCTTGATGACGAAACGGGCGACTTTTTGAAAACGCGCTGCAAAACGGCTTACGATTGGTTTGCGGCATCAGGATATAAGCAGCCTAAATACCGCCTGCTTTCCGACCTCTGCCGTGACTGGGAAACAGCGTCCGCCGGCATCACTCGCCGCATGACCTCAAACGATGCCGCGATGCTCGCATCGGCGTTCGGCTCCGTCGGGATAGACGTCGACCGCGACAATAACGTCTTCCGCGCAGGGGGTACACGCCGATAATGGACAAGTCGCAGCACGTAGGCAGCATAAATTCGTCAGAAATGTTCCGTACCGCAGTTTTCATAATTTTGTCGGGCGGCTTTCAGGATGCCTACACATTTATTGCAAGGGGAAAGGTCTTTGCGAACGCACAAACGGGAAACATCGTGCTTATGAGCGCGGCACTTTTTCGCGGTGAATGGCTCACGGCGGTGAAATATCTCATCCCTCTCGGCGCATTCTTCCTCGGCGTTCTTGCTGCGGAATCAGTGCATTTCAGATGTAAAAAGTATGAAAAGCTGCACTGGCGGCAAATAATTCTCATAGCCGAAATTGTGTTGCTGTTTGCAGTCGGTTTTATTCCGAACAGTGCCGACGCAGCCGCAAACGCACTCGTGTCGTTCGTGTGCGCTCTTCAGGTGCAGAGCTTCCATAAAATAAACGGACACATCTATGCAAGCACGATGTGCATCGGCAACATGCGCAGCGGAGCGGAATCGCTTTTCGCGTTTTTCCGCACACACGAAAAGGAGTCATTGAAAAAGGCTTTCACTTATTTCGGAGTAATCCTCGTGTTTGCCGCAGGTGCGGGAGCGGGTGCGCTTGTCACAGCTCTGCTCGGAAACGGCTCGGTTTGGGTATGCAGCGCACTGCTGACAGCGGGTTTCTTCGTCATGTTCACGGGCGAAAAGCGAACAAAAAAAGCACAAAATAGAAAAATACAATTTTCAAAGCCGCAGTCAGGCAACGAAACCGATTCGTTTGCGTTTTTTACCTGATTTGCGGTTTTTTTATCTGAGCCGCATATTTTCCTTTTCACTGCCAAAAATAAAAGAGCGGGCGCAAACACCCGCAGAAAACATAAAAAAAGGAGAAATAAAAATGCAGCTTACACAAAAAGAAAACGGACTGCTCGACGACATGATTGAAAGCGAAAAGCTCTGCATCGAAAAATACAAAAAGCACTCCGATGCAGCGATTGACGGTCAGTTAAAGGGACTTTTTTCAAATTTGAGCGACCTTGAGACAAAGCATCTTCAATCGCTCGACAGCATAAAAAGCGGCACCGTCCCGTCTGTTCAGAGCGGGAGCAAGGCGGCGATGCCGTCGTTTCAATCGGTGTACAGTCCCGCGCCGTCGCAGGACAAGAGCACCGACATGTTTTTATGCTCCGATGCTCTGTCCGGGGAGAAGCACGTCTCCCATTTATACGATACCGGCATTTTTGAGTTCCGCGACGAAAATGTGCGAAACGTGCTCAACCATATCCAAAAGGAAGAACAGCAGCACGGCAAGATGATTTACGACTATATGTCGGCAAACAACATGTACTGCTGACCGGAAGGGTACTGTTATCTGCTGACAGCTTCTCCCACCGCGCGAAGCAGCGAACGGGAATCACTCGACGGGAGGTCGCAGCTGTAATGCCAAATCATTACGCCGCCGAAGCCCTCGTCAAGCGCAAGCCGCGTTTTTTCGGCGATATCGGCAGGACGGTTGAACCAAAAGGTCTTGCCCGTATCGCCGTCGTACAGATACCCGTTCCCGTCGAGAGCGTCGCAGAAGCCCGCATAATCATACCAATAGGCGGACTTGTCGGTGGGTCTTGCGTAAAACGGAAGCCCGAAACCAAGCTTTTCTTTCGGAATAGAATATTTTTTAATATTTTTCAAGCATTCCTTGACGGTTTCGGTTGTCGCATGACGGCCGGAGCCGTCAAAAACGTCATACAGCATAACTTCAAAGCGGTCAACCGCCAAAAAAGAACCGACGGAGAGCTTTATATCCCAATCCGAAACGGCAAGTCCGAGGATTCTGTCGCCGAGCTTACCGTCAAGACGCACAAGAAACTGATTAAACGGCGTCCAGTTAACATAATTCAGCGGATATTCATAATCAAAATACACACCGTCAAAGCCGTATTCGTCGACAAGCGCAACAACGTTATCCTCCAAAACGCCGCTTCTGAAAGCAAGCGTATGTCTTTTTCCCTTGTCCTTCATCTGCTCGTTGTAATCATCGCTGTCGGCAGTCGAATCGGGACCGAGAAGATTGACATGGATTTTCACATCCCTGTCGCATGTAACCTCGCGCAGGTTTGCAAGAGCGCATTCAAGCGCCGTTCTGTCAGCAACGACATCCCCGTTTGAATCAAATCGCGCACAGCCGAAAAGAATCACATCGGTTATAATATCAAAGTCCTCGGCATGCAAATTTTCCGCATTTTGAATTCTGTCGGCTATAATATAAGACGTCACCCGAAAGGTCTTGTCCGTTTCGGGCGAACCGTGTATCACAGTCGAGAATAAAAGATTAAAAAAGGCTAAGAGTGTGGCGAATATTCTTTTTAATGCAAACATTTGTCATTCTCCTTCTTTGTCCGAATTTGTCAAGCGGCGTTTTTTTAATGAACCTTAGTATTATTATACATTTTTTTAATTGCTCTTGCAACACAAAAAAACACTCGGCGCGAGCAACATAACGGACAAAATACGAACGTTTTGCCGCCGTTCGTCATGCAAAGCCTCGCGGCTTCGGAAAAATCATTTAATCGCAAAAAATCCCGCCGGTTGTGTGCCGTACGGGATTTTTTGTAATAGAATTTCGATTCACTTTTTTTAACCGAAAAACATATATCACACCTACATTGATGTGTGTTTACTCCACAATTTTATGTAATTATTTGATGTTTGCAAGCCAGTCCTTGCCGGTGTCGAGTGCAACCGCGGCGCGGAGGATTGAGCGCGCGTCGCTTACCGCGACTTCGTTCGCGCCGTTGACCCTTGCGGCGTTGAGGTATGCGCCCTCAAGCGTG
>OMRJ01000262.1 GCA_900313475.1 uncultured Eubacteriales bacterium
AAAAAAGATTGATTTTTTTTCATATATATGGTACAATAAAGCGATAAGATACTATCCCGATTTCAGCCGCAGCGGCGGCGCAGACGAACAGAGGTCATTTTTTTGAACAGACGCGCATGGAACGTAATTCCGTATGACAAGGCAAAGGCGCTCGCTCTCGCACAGGAGGCGGGCGTTGATGAATTTGCCGTGCTTTTGCTGCTGTCGCGCGGATATGATACCGCGGAGAAGATACGCGATTTCGTATACTGCGAAGCGCTTCCGTTCTCGTCTCCGTTTGACATCAGAGATATGGATAAGGCTGCCGACCGTATCCGCAGGGCGATTGACGGCGGCGAAAAAATTCTCGTTTACGGCGACTACGACTGCGACGGCGTTACCGCCTCGGCGCTGCTTTGCTCATACCTTGAAGCCGTGGGCGCGGACGTTCACTGCTATATTCCGTCGCGGCTTAACGACGGCTACGGACTTACCGAAACAGGTGTGAAGCACATCCTTGACAACGGTTATTCGCTCGTCGTTACGGTAGACAACGGAATTTCGGCGATAAACGAGGCAAAAATACTCAGGGAACACGGCATTTCGCTTGTGATAACCGACCACCACAAGGTCGGCGCCGAGCTGCCCGACGCGGACGCGGTGGTTGATCCGCACCGTGAGGACGACACCTGCCGTTTTAAGGATTTTGCCGGAGTGGGCGTGGCGCTGAAGCTCTGCGCGGCGCTTGAGGACGGCGACAGCGAAACCGTGACCGACGAGCTGGGAGAGCTTGCCGCACTGGGAACAATCGCGGATATAGTCCCGCTCACCGGAGAAAACCGCGCGATAGTCAAGCGCGGACTTCGTCAGCTTCAAAACTCGTCACGGCCCGGAATCAACGCGCTTTTGGCTTCCTGCACGGGCGCGGACAAAACGTTAACGTCCGCGACGGCATCGTTCACGCTTGCTCCGAGAATAAACGCGGCGGGACGTATGGACGACGCCAAAACAGCTTTTCGGCTGCTGATGACGGACAGCGCGGACGAAGCGCGGGAGTGCGCCGAACGGCTTTGCAGTCTTAATGCACAGCGGCAGAAAACGGAAGCCGATATTGCGCAGTCCGCCGAAAAGACATTTGAAGCACACCCCGAATACAAATCCGACAGGGTCATAGTCGTGTCCGGCGAAGACCTGCACCCCGGTGTCGCGGGCATCGCGGCGGCACGGCTCACGGAAAGATTTTCAAAGCCTGCTGTCGTTATTTCGGTGCCCGAAAGCGGAGCGTGCCGCGGTTCGTGCAGAAGCATAGACGGGCTGTCGATGTATTCGGCGCTCGACGCCTGTGCAGACCTGCTTATTCAGTTCGGCGGACACACTCTTGCCGCGGGATTTTCGATAGAAAGAGAAAACATAGACGCCTTCAGAAAAAGAATTAACGAATACGCGGCATCGGTCGGCGACATTTACCCGACGCTCAACATCGACTGCCGCCTGAACCCCGCGAATATCACGCCCGAAATATTTGAATCGCTCGACCTTCTGGAGCCGTTTGGCGCAGAGAATCCGCCCCCCGTATTCGGGCTGTTTAAGATGACCGTCACCGCCGTGAAGCCGCTCGGCGGCGGAAAGCACCTTCGCGTGACGCTCACGCGCGGCGCTTCATCCGTTCAGGCGGTGTGGTTCAACGTAACGGAGTCCGATTTTCCGTTTAAAGTCGGCGACACGGTGGATGCTGCGGTGCGAACGGAAAAGAACGAGTTCAGGGGCAAAACGGGTGTGTCGGTGCAGATAAAGGACATGCGCCCGTCGGGCTGTGACGACAGTGCCGTGTTCGGAGGCACGGCGCGGTGCGATGCCGTTGTGCGCGGTGAACGCATTTCCGAAAGCGGGCTTGCGGAGCTGCGGCCGGACAGAAATTATATTGCGAAGCTCTATAAATATATAAAAGAAAATGAACCGCTGCGCATTACGGACGAGCTTCTCGCTCTGCGCATCGGCGACCTGCCCGAGCATGCGGGCAAGGCAAGGCTGTGCGTGGCAGCACTGTCGGACGCCGGACTCATATCGCAGTCCGCCGACGGTCTGCGCACGGCGAAAACGGACAGAAAGGTCGATCTCGCGCAGAGCGAAATTCTGCGCCGCACGGGATATTCAAACGAAAGGAACGGAGGTGCCCGAGGTGTGTGACGGATATGTATATTACGAGCCGATAGCCGACAAGGTTACCAAGGCTTATTCGGCGGCGGATGCAGCCGCCATACAACGCGCATTTGAATTTGCTTTCGGGGCGCACTCCGGTCAGCGGCGAAAGTCGGGCGAGCCGTATATAATCCACCCCGTTGCGGTCGCCGACATTCTCATCGGCTTCGGAATGGACGCACAGAGCGTCGAAGCGGCTCTCCTTCACGATACGGTGGAGGACACTCCGGTGACGGAAGACGATATAAAAAAGAATTTCGGCGCAAGCGTTGCGCTGCTCGTTGACGGCGTGACAAAGCTCGGCAAAGTCCCTCTTGCGAGCAGGGAGGAGCAGCAGGCGGAAAACCTTCGCAAGCTCCTGCTTGCAATGTGTGAGGATATCCGTGTAATAATCATTAAGCTTGCCGACCGTTTGCACAATATGCGCACGCTTAAATTTGTGCCGGAGCAGAAGCGGCGCGACACCGCGCGTGAAACCATCGAGATATATGCCCCGATAGCGCACCGCCTCGGTATCCGTCCCGTGAAGGAGGAGCTTGAGGATCTCGCGATAAGCTACCTCGACCCGATTGCCTACGCTGAAATTGAAAAGGCGCTTGCCGAGCAGGAGCCTATGCGCAAGGAGTTTTTGGACAGCATTAAGGCTAAAATAGGCGCCCGTATCAAAGAGGTCGTAAGCGACGCGGTTATAGAGGGACGAATAAAGTCCGTCCACGGAATATACCGCAAAATGTATATGCAGGGAAAATCCTTTGAAGAAATATACGACATATATGCCGTGCGCATAATTGTGGACACGGTCAGCGACTGCTACAACTGTCTCGGCGTAATCCACGACATGTACAAGCCTATTCAGGGGCGGTTCAAGGACTACATTTCTACCCCGAAGCCGAACATGTATCAGTCGCTTCACACGACGCTTATCGGCAAGGAGGGCATTCCGTTCGAAGTCCAGATAAGGACTCACGAGATGCACCGCACCGCGGAATTCGGTGTTGCGGCGCACTGGAAATACAAGCTCGGCTACACCGATGCCGATTCAAACAAGCGCATCGAAAAGGGGCTGGGCTGGGTGCACGACCTGCTGGAGTCGCAGAGCGAATCCGGTCAGCCGGCGGACATAGTAAACACGCTGAAAAACGATTTTTCGAGCGATGAGGTGTTTGTTTTCACGCCCAAGGGCGACGTTATATGTCTTCCGCTCGGCGCAACCGTTATTGATTTTGCCTATGCGATACACTCCGCCGTCGGCAATAAAATGATTGGCGCGAAGGTCGACAAGCGCATAGTTCCGCTTGACTACAAGGTGCAAAACGGCGAGATAGTCGAAGTGCTCACCTCCTCGCAGCAGGGCAAGGGGCCGTCACGCGACTGGCTCAAGATAGTTGCCACCAACGAAGCGCGGACAAAGATACGCTCGTGGTTCAAAAAAGAACGGCGAGAAGAAAACATAGCGGAGGGCAAAGCCGAATACGAGCGCGAGCTGCGCCGCAACGGCATAGCTCTCACAGGTGAGAAAGAGGCGGAGTTCCTCGAGCTGATATCCGAAAAGCAGAAGCTTCTCACGCCCGACGACTTTTTTGCGGCACTCGGCTACGGCGGTATAATTCTCTCAAAGATAATGCCGATGATAAAGGACGAATACACAAAGTTCACCGCCGTCCCCGAGCAGACCGCGCCGAAGCTTGC
Organism: uncultured Eubacteriales bacterium; assembly: GCA_900313475.1. Taxonomy (GTDB): domain Bacteria; phylum Bacillota; class Clostridia; order Oscillospirales; family Acutalibacteraceae; genus RUG806. Next base: position 3,868 of record OMRJ01000262.1, read on the forward strand.
AAAGCAGCCGAAAACGGTCAGCAGCGAGGGTGTAGTGGTGGAGGGCGTAGGCAATTGCCTTGTAAAGCTCTCGCGCTGCTGCAATCCGATTCCCGGAGATGACATAATAGGCTTTATCACGCGCGGTCACGGTGTTTCGGTTCACAAGCGCGACTGCTCCAACGTTCCGCAGAGCATTGCCGAAAGCGCCGAGCCGGAACGCTGGATAAAAGTTTTCTGGAACACCGTTGTAAAAAACGATTTCAATGCGTCCGTACTGCTCACATGTCTAAACGCAAAGGGCATAATGAACGAAATATTCGGCACGCTTAATTCTATTCACGTGACAGTTCAGAGCATCAACACGCGTGACACAAAAGACGGCAGAACGCTGATAAATCTCACTGTAAACGCGAACAGCGTCGAACACCTCAAGAGCGTTATGGCGCGACTGGGGAAAATTAACGGCGTGCTGAGCGTCGACCGCTCCGGCGCGGACATATAGCACGGGCAAAAAATACGGTGTGCGGCGAAATCCGAGACGCGACGGGATTAAATTCCGCACCGCCGCAGGAAACCGTTTTGCGGGGAAAGCCGCAAGGCTCCGTTTGACGGGTGTATTAAAACAGGAAAAATTCAAAAAAACGCTTAGGCTGACGGGCGACATGGGTTCGAATCCCGTCAGCCTGGGCAAATTTGAAATATTAAAAAGGTGATATGTTATGACAAAAAAACTTTACCGTTCACGTACCGACCGCAAGCTTTGCGGCGTCTGCGGCGGCATTGCCGAATATCTGAATGCCGACGCTACGATTGTGCGCCTTGTATGCGTGCTGCTGTGTCTTGCAGGCACGGCGGGGCTTTGGGCGTACATTGTCTGCGCGCTCGTTATTCCCGAAGCGCCCGACGACGGCGTTCCCTATCAGGATGTAAACAACGGCGGCAATCCGTATAACAATCCGTATAATTCAAACGGACAGAACGGCTCGAACGGACAAAACGGGGGCAACGCCTGATGCGCGCGGTTATCCAGCGCGTAACAGGCTCGTCGGTGGAGGTCGACGGCAAAACCGTCGGCTCCTGTGGGCGCGGCTTCATGGTACTGCTCGGCGTGATGAACGGCGACACGGAAAAAGAGGCTGATATATTAGCCGCCAAGGTTGCAAAGCTGCGTGTCTTTGAGGACGAAAACGGCAAGATGAACCTCTCCGTTCTCGACATCGGCGGCGAAATTCTCTGCATTTCGCAGTTTACTCTCTGTGCCGACGTAAAAAAGGGCAATCGCCCGTCGTTCACACCGTCCGCACCTCCCGCCGAGGCAAACGCACTCTATGAATACTTTGTCAACCGTCTTCTTTCGGAGGGCGTGAGCAGGGTCGACAAGGGCGTTTTCGGTGCCGATATGCAGGTGTCGCTCGTCAACGACGGTCCCGTGACCATCGTTTTCGACACGGTCGAGTGGGCAAATTCGGGTAAGAGCCATGCTTGATATCATCGGCGCACCCATCGGGTTATATGCAACAAACTGTTACATTATTACAGACACGGTGACGGGACTTTCCGCCGCCGTGGACTGTGCTGTCTTCAACACAGACTGCGAACGTCTGCTGCGCCGCGCGTGTGTTGAAAAACTCGAATATATTTTACTCACACACGGTCATTTCGACCACATCTGCGGAGTTAAAGACCTCAAAGAAAAATACGGCGGCAAAATATGCATCTCCGAAGCGGACGCGGCGTGCCTTTCGGATGAATACAAAAGCCTGAACGCGCGCATGGGTTTTGCGGAGCAGGGCTTGACAAAAGCGGATATTTTGCTGCACGACGGCGATATTATCACGCTCGGTGAGACAAAAATAAATGTTCTCGCAACCCCCGGACACACGGCAGGCTCGGTTTGCTTTGTCACCGGCAACGAAATATTTTCGGGTGACACGCTTTTCCGTCTTTCCGTCGGGCGCACCGACCTTCCCGGCGGCAACGGGCGGAATTTGATGAATTCGCTCAAAAAAATTGCGGAAATAACCGGCGAACGGCGCGTATATCCCGGTCACGGCGGCTCCACGCTGCTCTCCTTCGAAAAAGAAAACAACAGCTTTATGCGTTGACTTTTTTTACCGTATCAACAATCAGGCTGTTTTCATTTTTATAAACCGCTCCCGCTGCGAACTTTTTTCGGTGTCAAGCGGTCAGGTGTTGTGCCCTTTCCTTTCCGCTTGTAGGGAACGCACACCTCATCGTCGCAAAGACCGCTAAGCTACGTCACGCGTGGTAACGCGTGACATCCGCCCGCTTGTCTTGCTCCTCCTCTCGTCAAAAAGTCTCGCTCGGTTCGGCTGTTCGCTTATAAATGCGCTCACAA
>OMRJ01000260.1 GCA_900313475.1 uncultured Eubacteriales bacterium
TAGTCTACCGCGCCGAAGTGCAGCAGCACGCGCGCCTTTGTCTGTTTAAAGTCAAATTTTTTTCTGTAATAGAGCGTATCCGCAGGAGTTACGGTGCGGTTTACGCCGCTCAAAAGCGTTTCGGGGCTGAACGGAACCGTTATTTTTCCCTCATAGCCGGAAAAAGCTTCCGCCGTGGGATAAATTGCATAGTCCCACTCGCCGTTCAGACAAATGAAAGAATCGCGCTCCATCTGCGGCCGGGGATAGTCGTTAAGCGGGCAGTTTTTGTCAAGCGCTCTGCCCCATCGTGTTAAAAGCTGTTCCATTTGTTCCGTTCCTTTCCAAATAGCGTATTAAGCCGACGGGAGTTGAATCCGTGTCGCTTTTGACGGACTGATTTAAGTCCATGCTGCGTTAATACACTGTCAAAATATGCAATACCGTACTGTTGAATTTTTGCTGCTTATTCCGCCGCAATACGCTTTTCAAGCAAACAAAGCGCATCGGGCACATCGGCGACGGTGTTTATTTCGATGTCCGCAGCGGGTGCCTTCGGATTGCTGTAAACCGTCTTTACATGAAATGTGTACATTCCCGCGCTTTTTGCGCCGCCGATATCGTTAAACGGGTTATCTCCGACATAGACGCATTCGTTCGGTAATACGCCGAGCTTTTCGCACATCACCAAAAAAATCTCACGGTCGGGTTTTTCGGTCATAACATCGCCGCTGACAATAATTTCATCAAAAACATAGCGCAAACCGATAAGCGAAAGCTTTTTATATTGCAGCTCGTGCCGTCCGTTTGTTATAAGCGCAACTTTATATCCTTCTTTTTTAAGACGAATAAGCATCGGATACGCAAAGTCGTATTTAACCGCCGTCTTCGCAAAGGTGCGAAACACAAACGAGCGATAGTCATCAAAGCGCGGAACGGTCTTGAAAATACCGTTTTCTTTCAAATAGTCAAATATGTAACGCCACCCGTCGTAAACATACCGGTCATCGGCATATATCCACTTTTCCGCAATTTCTTCATCGGTAACACCGTCGTTAATATCAAAATTTTTTCTGAACATCGGCGCAATTGCGCGCAGCGTCGCGTGTCGGTCGAAAAGTGTGTGGTCGAGGTCAAATATAACCGCCTTTATCATTTTTCATTCCCCCAAACGGTATCGGAAAAATCGACAGAAGCAACGGCGTCGAGCGGCAGACGGACGGGAACTCCCTCATAAGATGACTTGTAAACCGCGAGCACGGTTTCGAGAGCGCGCCTTCCTGCGTAAACGTCCACATAAGGGGGTCGGTGTTTTCTTATCGCCTCGGCTACGTCGCCGAAAAGGCTCGTGTGACCGTTGCCGTAGACATTTGCGACCTTTTCGTGAAAGCCGTCGTTGCTGTCGGATATGTCATCGTCAAACGACCAGTGCTCTATCGTGTTTGCGCACATACCGCCGAGCTTCACACTTCCGTGTTCACCTATCAGTGTCAGGTGTTCCTCCATATTGGTGCGGTTGACATTTACCGTGCCTTCAAGCGTGGCAACAACCCCGTTTTTGAATTTTACGACCGCGGCGCCCACATCCTCCGCCTCCATATACGGATGATAAGCATTGTTTGTTACGCCGTAAACAATCTCTGCTTCGTCGCCGCACATCCAGCGCAGCAGGTCGATGCCGTGAATACACTGGTTCATGAGAGTGCCGCCGTCGGACGCCCATTTTCCGCGCCAGCCGTCCTGCGAATAATACTGCTCGTCCCTGTGCCAGCGCACGGTGACTGCGGCATTCGAAAGCCTGCCGAAGCGTCCCGCTTCAAGCGCAGCCCTCATCTCCTGAACGGCGGTGTTGAATCTGTTTTGATGACATACGGCTACAGTGGCGCCCGTTTTTTCCGTAACTGCGATTATTCTGTCTGCATCCTTAAGGCTCATCGCCATGGGTTTTTCTATAATGCAGTTTATGGCGCGTGAAATAACATCAAAAGCCGCATCGGCGTGAACTCCGCTCGGCAGAGCAATGCTCACAAGCTCCGGACGCTCCGCGTCGAGCATTTCGTTCCAATCGGAATATCTGTGTACGCAGGCGGCTTCTTCCTCCGAAAAACCGCTCTCTTTAAACATCGTATCTATATGCGACGCGTCAATATCGCACACGGCGGCAATGTCAAAACCGTTGCTCCGCGCCGCCTTTAAATGATTCGGGGACACTCGCCCGCACCCGATAAGGGCATACTTCATTTCTTTCTCCTCCGCGTTTCGTTACTGTTTTAATGTTAACATAAATCAAATTTGAATACAATAGAAAAGAAAAAGTTCATTTGACATTTTTGCGGGTTTCTGCCCGTTTTTTTTGCGGTAATCCCACTTAAAAGTTGTAAAAATATGGTATTGTTGTACTCGGATCAAAACGCAGGGGATGAAGAACATTAAATAGATACGCAATTGTCAAGGGCAGTCTTCCGGGCGAAAAAAAAGAAATGATGTCCGCAAAAACGTTAAAACATGGCTTTATAAATTTCCTAACAGGCAAAAAACACACACCGAAACGCTTTTCCGACGTTTAGATGTGTGCTTATTTCTTAAAGATTTCCGATATAACACTTTGTAATATACCGATATAAGACTTTTCCGTCAATTGAGTTTCTTCGGAAAACCTCTCTTAACGCGGCAACATACGGTTCGAACAATTCGTTTTCGGGCCTCGGCGCATAAGATGAAGATAAGCTGCGCGAAAGAAAAATGTTTTCATCATACAGAAAACCGTTGTCAAATGTGAGCAAATCAAATTTTCCGTCAAAGAAACGCGACACGCTTCCGTCGAGATCCGCTCCGTCGGAGGATCCGTTGAAAGACGGACAAAATCTTCGGTTCACCTCAAAATTCGCCTTAATAACTTCGCTGTTCGGGTCACGGTCATTCCATGCAAGAACAACAAAACGGTCGGCATCGGGGCGAAAAATACGCTTGCATTCCTCAGCAAACGCCTCCGCATCAAACCAATGGAAAGCCTGCGCCGCGGTTATAACGTCTACCGAACCGTCGGGAAGTCCCGTGTGTTCCGCATTTCCGCTGAGAAAGACAATATTCCCTTTTTTGCTGTCGTTTTGAGCAGCGTTCAACATGTCGGCATTCGGCTCGACGGCATACACTTTTTCGACATATCCGGACAAAGCGTTTGTGAAAATACCCGTTCCGGCGCCTATATCCGCCGCGTTGAAATACGGGCGAAACACACCGCGCTCGGACAACGCGTCAAAAAGCGCAAGCGGATATGTCGGACGGCTCGAAGCGTAAACAGTTCCCCTGCCCGTAAATTTTGTTTCGTTCATAAACATTATCCCTTCATGGAAGTTCATATTTTACAAATCAACCTGTCACGCGCTGCCGCGCTGGACGGAGCACAGCGGTCTTTGCGATGACGAGGTGTGCGTTCCCTACAGGCGGAAACGTCACCGCTTAAATCGTAGGGTTGCCGCACCTGCGGCGTCCGCGACCGTAAACATACAGAAGATTACGAAACGTGCGTTCGACGGACGGGCATTGCATGGATTGAAATAATTACATTGTGTATTTGTTCCGTCAATTTTATGTTTCCCCGTCAACCGACCGAACGGCATATTCACACGTTTTCCACCGCGGAACGCCCGGTGTGCGTTCCCTACAAGAGGAAACTTTCCCGCCTGATACCGAAAAGCGTTTGCAGCGACAGCAGTTTGTAAAAAAAGAAATCAGCCTGACCGCCCGATACCGAAAAAAGTTGGTAGCAAGTCGGCGCGTCGCGAGCGCGTTCACAAGCGAGCAGCAGAGACGCAGCGTGACTTTTTTCGGA
>OMRJ01000258.1 GCA_900313475.1 uncultured Eubacteriales bacterium
AATAATAACCGTATTTGCAAAATGAAGCGTGCGTCCCTGTGCATCGTTGGTTTTACCCTCATCGAGAATCTGCAAGAGAATATTCATTACGTCGGGATGTGCTTTTTCGATCTCGTCAAAAAGTATTACGGAATACGGCTTTCTCCTGACTTTTTCGGTAAGCTGACCGGCTTCATCATAACCGACATAACCGGGCGGTGAACCGATAAGGCGCGAAACGCTGTGTTTCTCCATAAATTCGGACATATCAAAACGAATAAGCGTTTCCGGTGTATCGAAAAGCTCGTTTGAAAGCTGCTTGACAAGTTCGGTTTTACCCACCCCTGTGGGACCGACGAAAATAAATGATGCAGGGCGTTTTTGAACGCTCAAGCGGACACGTGAACGTCTGACAGCGGCGCAAACCGCATTAATTGCTTCATCCTGCCCGACAATTCGTGCCTTCAGATGTTCTTCAAGATCAAACAGCTTGCTCATATCACTGTCGACGATCTTTCTTACGGGAATACCGGTAGAAAGGCTGATAACCTTTGCCAAATCGTCCTCTGTCACAAAGTTATCCTCGGCAAGGGGCTTAAGCTGTTTTTTTTCTTCTTCATTGCGCAGCAGTTCGCTTCTGACTGAGGAAATCGCCTGATAATCGGGTTCGTCAACATTTGCCATAAGCTCCGTTTCACGTTCTTTAAGCTCCGCTGTATGCTTTTGCAGCGTTTCCAAGCGACTGATAGCTTTGTTTCTCAAATTCGCGCATGTGCAGGCTTCGTCGAGAAGATCAATCGCCTTGTCAGGAAGAAATCGGTCGGTAATATACCGCTCCGACAAAGTAACCGCTTTGTACAGAAGCGAATCCGAAATCCTTACTTTATGAAAATTTTCATAATATTCTTTTATGCCTTTAAGCATCTCATACGCTTCTTCAATCGACGGTTCCTCAACCTTGACCGGTTGAAAACGTCTTTCTAACGCGGCATCTTTTTCAATATGCTTGCGATATTCGTTAAAGGTGGTAGCACCGATAACCTGTATCTCACCGCGCGAAAGAGCGGGCTTGAGAATATTTGCGGCGTTCATCGAACCTTCCGCATCACCTGTGCCGACAAGATTATGGACTTCATCAATAAACAGAATTATATTACCTGCTGCCTTGACTTCATCAATAAGTCCTTTTATTCTGCTCTCAAATTGACCGCGAAACTGCGTGCCGGCAACAAGAGCCGTAAGATCGAGAAGATGAATTTCTTTATCGGCAAGCTTAGCGGGAACTTCCCCCGAAGCGATTCGCAAAGCAAGCCCCTCCGCAATTGCGGTTTTGCCGACTCCCGGCTCACCTATAAGACACGGATTGTTTTTGGTCCTGCGACAAAGAATCTGCGTAACACGTGCAATAACATCGTCTCTGCCTATGATACGGTCAACCTTGCCGTCCGCAGCTTTTTGTGTCAGGTCGGTGCAATACAAAGATAAAAGCTTGCGGTTTTCTTTTTTTGATTTTTTCTCCTTCTTCGGTGCCGAGCCGTCAACGGCTTCTGCGGGAAGATCGACGTCCCCGTCGTCCACGCTGCTTTTTGACGCGCCGAGTCCGCCGAAAAGGTTCTGAAGAAAAGGCAAAGTTGATGCTCCGCCGTTTTCAAACCCCTCCGTACCGTCACCGAGGGACTCGGTGAAATTCTCATTCAGGGCATCAATATCCTCGTCGGTGATACCCATTTTTGAGAGCATATCTTTAATGGGGCCGATATTCAGCTCCATTGCACATTTTATGCAAAGCCCCTCCTGAGTGGTTTTATCCCCTTCTATGCGTGAGACAAAAATCACTGCGGGATTTTTTTTGCATCTTGAACATAAACGCATTTTCATTTTTTATCCTTTCGGGAAAATACCGATTATTTTTTATTGGCTTTTTCAGCCTGACGCGCTTCTTTTTCGGCACGCGCCTTTGCTTTTCCTTCCGGTGAGAATCTCTCTTTAACCTGACGGTGAGTTTCGGGCATATAGCTGATAAAC
>OMRJ01000257.1 GCA_900313475.1 uncultured Eubacteriales bacterium
CCCCTGTCCGACAAACTTTGACGCCGTTTCGGATATATCCGCATTATCGGCATGCACCGTGGCAAACGGAATAAACTCCGGATGCTCGATACACTCGCGCAGAGTAAAATTGTTTATGCTCTCCGTGTGAACGGGATTAACGCTGACAGGCAGCAGCACACTGCGCTTTATGCCGACCTCACGGTCAAGCGAGAGCAGCTCTGCCGCCGTGCCGTTGTGCCCGGTAGATACGTTATAGAAGCGGCAGGTGCTCTCCGTGGCTTTCCTGCTTATCGCTTCGGGATAAATATGACTGTGAACATCAAGATAATACATAAAAACCTCTTGTAAATTGTAAAAAACCGCGGAGCGGCTTTGCGATGAAATTCGCAATTTCGGAGCTTATTTCCCCGTCTCCAGTGTCGGCAGCCGTCCGTCGGCTAGCCGCCATCTGCTGCCTTTCCAGCCGAGGGTGTCCGAGTAAAACGCCTCCGACAGGAACACTTCTTCGGGAACATACTCCGCGCCGACGGCGCTTGTGCCGCAGTTGTCGCGCGCGTAGCACTTGACAAACGCACCGTCCGCGCCGCCCGTGAAGCCGATGCTGCCCGCATCGGTGCCGGATTCGCTCACACGACCCGCAAAGGCTATGCCGCGTACGCTCTCAACCGCATCGGTTCTGCCGATTATAACACAGAAATTGACCTTTTCGTAGCCGTCGCTCCGCACTCCGAAAGCGCCCGAAACGATTCCCTCAGAGATAACATGCTCGCAGTTTGCGTAACCTATCACGGAACCGAAATCTATAAAAGTACGTTTTTTTGCATTTACGCGCACGGTACCGTCAACCGAAATATACTCAACCGTTTCGTTTTTGCGTTCGCTGCCGGACAGAACACTGCCCGCAAATCCGCCCACATGATATTTCGGCTGATATTTTGCGACCCCGTCAGTCCCGCCTGCGTCCTCCGCCTCGTTTATCACCGTGATAAACCGTCCGCTGCGGGAGACATTCGACACACTTGCGTCTTTGATGCAGCCGACCGCGCCGCCGAGCGAGCTTTCGGCATTGCCGCGCGTTTTGCGGCAGGTAAAGAACAGCGAAGCATCCGTCGTGACGGAAGAAACACGTCCCTCCGCAAGTCCTATCGCTCCTCCCGAGCATACGGCGGTTGCGTCATCGGTTCTGCAGTCAAAAAACAGCTTTCCCGAAGACGTGCACGCTTCGACAGAACCCGATGAATAACCGATAAAACCACCTGAGCTGCTTTTTTCTCCGCTGTCGGACAGCAGCGTGACTTCGGCATAGACATCGCTTTCGCTTAACGTTATCTGTTTTGTGTTTTCGCCGACAAAGCCTCCGAAGCTCCTTTCGGCTTCGATATATGCGTCTCCGCGAACCTCGCACGATGACACGGCGCCCGTGTTCCGCGCGGCAAAGACACCTGCGGTGACCGCTTTTCCGCGCACCGTAACCTTTTCGCCCTTTGTGCCCGTAACGGTGCCTGTGTTTATGCCGAAAATGCCGCCGACATGCGTTTTTGCCGAGGTTGATTCCACGGTAAGCTCCGACACGGTGCAGCCGCTCACGATTCCGTCGTTTATGCCGATAAAGCCGCCGACGAAAAACGTATCGCCGAGTGCGCACACCGAGCCGCCGTCGCTTTTAAGCTCGGACGAAACAAGGCGCACATTTGACACGGTGCCGCTGTTGTTCATGATTACCGCGCCGCTCTCGATAATGCTGTTTTCAACCGTACAGTTCTTCAAGGCGGCGTGATTCGTTATTGCAACTGCCGAATAAAAGTGCGAATTTTTTACCGTGACGTTTTCTATAACACCGTTATTTGTGCGGACAATCCCTCCGCTTTTTCCGCCGTCAAGCACGAAATTGCGCAGCTCGCCCGTGTTTTTTTCGATGACGAAAAAGGGCGCGGTGAAATTCTTTATCGTGTGGCCGTTCCCGTTAAAAGTGCCGCTGAACCGCCGAAGATGATTTATTTCGCGACCGTCGAGATCAATGTCGGCAATGAGCGAAAAATTGCCAGACGGATAGTTTTCAAGGTACATAAATTCCTGTATGTTCGACAGATATATCGTCGGCATTCTGTCCGCAAACGTGAGAGCCGAGACTGCGGCAAGGCACACCGCCGCCGCGGAGCATGCAATCGTTCCGAAGGGTACCGATGATAAAACCGCTTTTCCCGCCGCCGTGTGACGGCGCACGTTACGCGCCCTGAACAGCATGACGGACAGCAAGGTTGCAAATATGCAGAACAACGCCGTTATACCCACCGAAAGCGATATAAACAGAGCGCGGTTGAAGCGCAGCAGAGCATCGGGACGCATATTTATAATGACACAGGAACCGACTGAGAAGCACGAAAACAGAAACATCACAACCGCCAAAAACGATTGCCAGAAGCCCTTTTTTTCATACTGCTTTTCATCATTTCCCACCGCAAGCACCGACGCGGCACTTGCCAGAAGCTGCTGCGCCCCCTTCGGAGCGTTCCTGTCGGCTTCTTTTCGCGCCTCGTTTTGTCTGCGGTTCTGCGCGGCGGAATAGACTGCGGCGCGGTCGGGCGACGCTTTTGCGGCGTTTTCAAAGCATTCCGCAATAATTTTTTCCTGCTGCACAGACGGCTTGTCCGACAGTGATTCGAGATACTGTGCGGCAAAAAACCACAGGCTGCCCGCACTGTCGGCAACGGACGGCAGTGAAACATTAACCGTCACACCGGTGTGACGCTCAAAAGCCGCCGCAGGCTCGCAGAACACCTTAAGGTTTTCAATAATCAGACGGGAATAATCCCCGTCCGCGTTGTCGCGCACATTAAGATAAGCACGGCGCATTGCTTTGATCTGCCTAAGGCGAATTTCGCTCCACATTGCATTTATTGCGGCAATGTTTGCCGCGCCGGCGGCAAAAGGCAGAGTCCTGCAATAGCCGATACACGCGAGCACCGCACCCGGCAAAAGCGCCTGCGCCGAGCCGCCGAGAAAAAGTATCATAACACGGTGAGCGTCGTTGACGGCATTTTCCGCGTCATACAAACGGAACTGCTCCGCGTACCTTTCGGCAGCGCTGCGGTCGCGCCGCTTAAATGCGGCGATAAACCTGATATGAATATTAAATGTTAAAACTTTTATGTAGCGTTTGACCCAGCCTGCAGTGCCCTCCGTGCCGGTTCCGGTAAGCCGCGCTAAAATTTCGCGCCCCGCGACACCGTCCGCCGTGAGTGTCTCCTCAGCGCGGCGTGCGCGGTTTTTGCACAGAAACAGCCCCCACAGCGCCGACACCTCCGAAGGCTCATCAAAAAGCACGGAATTGCATATATCCTCCGCGGAATCAAAATCGCCGATCGAGATACACTCGAACGCGCGCTTTATTCTGTCGCCGAAGCGTCCGCCGTTCAACGGCAGCGGCACGGCATTCGGAATACGTCCCGCGCCGCGCAGACCTGCTTCGACATCGACGGCAAGCTCGGTTCTGTCCTCCGGCGACATCATTATTTTCATGCCGCCGCGCACATCGGCGCGCGTCATCTTCGGCAGAAAATCGCGGCTCATTACCGTAATGACCCGATGCGCCGCCCCTCTTATGTTCCGCGTGTTCACTCGGTCGTTAAGGCTGCGGATCGGTTCCTCACGCAGGTCGTTTGCATCGCCGAGCACGTTCACAAGCGTATGAAATGACCGTTCCGCGTTAAAATATTCCGCTCTGCCGCGGCGGTCAAGCCCGGACAGCGCTTTTGAAATAACGGTGCACGAAATGCCCTGCTTTTTGAACCTTGCGGCAAGCGCTTTTGCCTCCGTAAAAGCGGCAGAAGCCGTACCGTCGTTTTTCAATTCCGCGGTACAGCTTATGATAACATCGCACGGCTTCATGCTTTCGGTCTGAAGATATGCGTTTTTTTCCTTTTGAACAGCCTCGGCAAACAGCGCAAAATTGCTTTTTCCGCTGTCGGAGGCGAGTAAAACGGCTCGCATGTACGACAGATCGGACGAAAAGCCGATCGGCAGATAACGCAGCAAGCCGACTGCGGTCTTACCGCCCGTCTGAACAAACACAACGCCGTGGCGGCAAAGGGCAATGCCGAAATGCGCGTCGGCATTATCGGGATATTCGGCAAGAACCGCTTCATAAAGGCGCACCGCACCGTCAAAATCACCGCGTTTTCGAGCTTCAAAGGCGCTTTTCATCAGCCCCTCCGCATCGGGAGAGGAACGCTTTCTGGCAATATGCTTCCCGCAGACGGGACAAACCCGAAGCTCGTCGCCCAAGCCGGCGCTCAAAACCGAACCGCCGCAGACGACACAGGATAATTCGACCGTACAATCACACCTTTTTATATTAAATTACGAATCGGGAATTATTGTAAACACTCGCCGCCGCAAACGCCGCCAATACAAAACGGCTGCGAATGCCGTGCAAAATTATTACTTCAGGAAGCCCTCTATGATTACCTCCTCCGCCTTTTCGGGCGTAAGTCCGAAGGTCATGAGCTTAAGAAGCTGCTCGTTGTTTATTCTGCCTATGGCGGCTTCGTGAACTATCTGCGCGTACTCGTCGTTCGCCTCGATTGCGGGCACGGAGCTGATTCGGGCCTTGCTCATAATTATGGAATCGCACTGGACGTGCGCGGCGCAGCGTGCGTTGCCGACCGCGACGGGATGAAACACCTGTGAGCTTTCGTCCTTTGCCACGGAGCGTGAAACGATACGCGACGACGCGCCGTCGCCGTTAAGCTCCACCCGCATGTTCGATTCGGCATGCTGCCTGCCGTGTGTCATGATTCTTTCGGTAACGGTAAATTTTGCGTCTTTTCCAAGCTCGGCAACCGTCTCGCGAACGGTGGAATCGACACCCTTTATCTGAACCGTCTCCATGTCGCATGAGCCGTTTTCGTCGATATAGACCTCCGTTGCGGGGTTCAGCACACGCGCGCCTGAGCCGTCGCCCTCGCCGTAGTGCTTTTCGACATACTTAACATGGGCGTTTTTGCCGATGAAAAAGCGATGAATACCGTCGTGGCGGCTCTCCATGCAGCCGGAGTTGTGGATGCCGCAGCCCGCCACTATTGTGACGGACGCGCCGTCGCCTATGAAAAAGTCGTTGAAGACCTTGTCGTTCAAGCCCGTTTCCGTCAAAAGAACGGGAATATATACCGTCTCGCCCGTCGAGCCTGCGCGCACCTTTATGTCGATGCCGGGTTTATCGGGTTTTGTTGTGATCTCAACATTTTCGTTGTTGCGGCGCTCGATCCCCGCGCCGTTTTTTCTTATATTGTAGGCTGATTCCGGCGGGATGTACTTGATGTCGGAAATCGTTTGCAGCAGATCTCTGTCGGTAATGTCAAGCATTTTCGCCGTCCTCCTTTTCATTTCCTCTCAAATCGCACTTGCGGTCAAACTCGCCCATGAGAGTGGGCAATATCTCGTCCTTCGTACCCTGCGAACGGATTTTGCCGTCCGCGATAACGATAATTTCGTCGGCAAGCTGCATTATGCGCTCCTGATGGGAGATTATCATAACGCTTTCGTTGCGCGCGGAGGACAGAGCCTTGAAGCTTTTAACAAGCATCGAAAAGCTCCAGAGGTCGATTCCCGCCTCAGGCTCGTCGTATATCGCAAGACCGAGCTTTCTTGCCATGAGAGTGGCGATTTCGATTCGCTTCACTTCACCGCCGGAAAGGGAAGAATCAACCTCGCGGTTGAGGTAGTCCATCGAGCAAAGCCCCACGCTTGTGAGATATGAGCAGCACTCGTCCTCGGGCAGATCGCTGCCGTGGGCAAGGCTCAGCAGACGGCGCA
>OMRJ01000256.1 GCA_900313475.1 uncultured Eubacteriales bacterium
CACTTCTTAACAGATTTTTAGGTGAAAAGATTGCCATCGTATCGCCGAAACCGCAGACTACGCGCACGCGGATAATGGGAGTGCTTACCGACGGAGCGGTGCAGCTTGTTTTTACCGATACACCGGGTTACCATAAGCCTAAAAACAAACTCGGTGAAAACATGGTGCGTGCGGTCGGCGAGGGGATAAACGATGTCGATGCGTGTCTTTTTGTCGTCGAACCGGACGGTGAAATAAGAGATGCCGAATTGACGCTTATCAAAAAAATAAAAAAAGCGGAGCTTCCCGCCGTGCTTGCGATAAATAAAATTGATACGGTTGAAAACAAGGAAACGCTTCTTTCCCGAATAGCCGAATTTGCCGCGCTTTATGATTTTAATGCGATTGTTCCCGTATCCGCACGCGACGGCAACGGGCTTGACGAGCTTCTTAATGAACTTAAATCCCTTGCGTTCCCGTCGGAGCACCTTTTTCCCGACGACACGTTGACGGATCAGCCTGAAAAGGTTATTGCGGCGGAATATATTCGCGAGAAGATATTAAGATACATCGATAAGGAGATACCTCACGGAATCGCCGTTGCGATAGAGAGCTTCAAGGAGCGTCCCGACAGTGATATCCTTGATATCGAGGCTGCAATTTATTGCGAAAAGGAGAGTCACAAGGGAATAGTTATAGGCAAAGGCGGTGAAATGCTCAAACGCATTTCAACCTCCGCACGCAAAGAGCTTGAACGTTTCTTTGATTGCCGCGTTAATCTCAAGTGTTGGGTCAAGGTCAAGGAGGACTGGCGCAACCGCGAGGGACTTATTCATAATTTCGGGTTGGACTGATGGAGCGATTTACGGTTGACGGAATTGTTGTAAAAACATCCGTAACAGGCGAATCCGACCTTATCGCGTGGATTCTTACCCGTGACCGAGGTGTTGTGCGCGCTTTTGCAAAGGGAGCAAGAAACACAAAAAGCCGTCTTCACGGTGCGGTTTCACAGTTTTCTTACGGAACTTTTACATTTTTTGAAAATAAAGATGTTTATACCGTTTCCGAAGCAGTGCTTTCCGAGAGTTTTTTTGAGCTTCGGACGGATTTTTTCAGTCTGACGTTGGCGCAGTATTTTTGTGAGATTGTCATAAAATGCGTGGAGGAAAACGCCGATAGTGAAGACTATCTGCGCCTGTTTTTGAACTGTATTTATTTTCTGTGCGGTTGTAAAAAGCCTTATTTGCAGATAAAAGCGGTTTTTGAACTCCGTTTTGCCTGTATTGCAGGTTATGCGCCGATGCTTGTCGGGTGCGATGAATGCGGAGAATTTGAAACGTCCGAAATGTATTTTGACTGTGCCTCGGGCAAGCTTTTTTGTTCATCGTGCGGCAAAAACAGGGCGCTTCCGTCAATTCCCGCTGCGGGAGTTTCGGTAATGCGCCACATCGTTTTTTCAAAGTTTTCGTCTGTGTTTTCGTTTAATGCGGTTCCCGATGTGCTCAAAGCGGTTTCTCGTCTTACACAACAGTATCTTCAAAACAGCCTTCAGCAAAGCTTTAAGGTGCTTGATTATCTTACCGATGTCGGGTTTGATGCCGAAAAGGTATGAAAAAAATCGAAAAGGAGAGATAAACGGTGACAAAACAGCGTGAATGTATACTTCGTGCGGTTCGCGAAAACGCAGGACACTATACCGCGGAAGAAATATTTAAGCTTGCGAAAAAAGAGTGTCCGGGAATTGCCGTAGCCACCGTTTACAATAATCTCAACGCGCTTGTCGACAGTCGGGAGATTAAACGCATTTCGCGGGTGGGAAAACCCGATGTCTATGACAAAAGCATTCGTCCGCACGAACATCTTATATGTACATGCTGCGAACGGATATTCGATCTCGATATGCCGTCGGTTCGCGCTGCGGTTGCAGACGAGCTTAACCGCGATATTGAAGATTATGATTTGATAATCCATGCAAAATGTGAAGAATGCATAAAAAGATAACGGTACACCGTAAGTGACAGACGGCGATTGGGAATAATTACCTATGCTGACGGGCGACATGGGTTCGAATCCCGTCAGCCTACGCTTCTGAAATCGAACCCGTGACGGATTTCTCCGCATTGCGCTTTGTTTGCAAAAAAAACTCTTGCTTTTTTGCTGCGGGTTCTGTATAATAAATCCAATATGTTTACACGGAGGACAGTTTAATGTTGTTTAATTTACTCGATGCTGCGGCAACCACCGGTACTGGTTCGGGCGGCAAAAGTCAGCTTTCAATGATCATCACGCTTGTTGCCATGGTCGTTGTTATGTATTTCGTAATGATCAGACCGCAGAAAAAGAAACAGGCTGAGGAGCAGAAGCTTCGCGACTCTATTCAGATAGGCGATGACGTGACAACCATCGGCGGCATAAGCGGCAGAATCGTAACCGTTAAGGAGGATTCCGTTGTTATTGAAACGGGCGCCGACAGAACAAAGGTTAAGTTTATGCGTTGGGCAATTCAGACAAACGACACGGCAAATGCCCGTATGGCAGAAGAAAAGGCCGCTCTTGAAGCAGCCAAGAACGCCGAAAAAGAAGAAAAGAAGGCAGGCAAAAGACGTTCCAAAAAGGACGACGCAGAATAAGCCCTTTTTAACACAACGGTTTAAACGGTACATTCCCATGCGGAGTGTGCCGTTTTTGTTTTTTTTGCTGTTCTGTTTTATGCATGCTTTTCATAACTATTTACAGGACAAACAAAAAAAGGAAGGAGGTTTTTGCCAAGTGAAGGGAAAAAAGAAAACGCCTTTAACGGCGGCTTTGATTAACATTACAATGACGCTCTTTTTGTTTACGGCAGCCGTGATTCTTCTCGCTTATATAATGACGAAGAACGATATTGCTCCGTCGGTTTATAAGACCGTATACATAATAATATGCGGGTTTATTGCTCTTGTAATGTCGTTTTTAAACGGAAAAGGAGTTAAAATCAAGCCTGTTGTAATGCTTGCCGTTTCGTTTGCCTTTTCGACACTTATTTCTGTGCTTCCGGTTATTGCCGTTTCGGGTTCGGAAACGGGACTTTCTGTGATTATTTTGCCGGGAGTTTGTCTTGCGGCATCTTTTGTCGGAACTGCCGCCGGCAGAAAAATATAAAAAAGGACCGGATTACAAATGAAAAGACTGATGATTTACTCAAAAAAAAAGCTGCCCGACATTGCGTTCGGCAGAGATTTTTTCAAAAAAAACGGCGTAATGATTTTTCTGTGCATAATGTTTCTGTGCGGACTGATAACGGGAATTTCCGTTTATTTCGGTGCCGACAGGGAGCGTGAGCTTATAACTGTTTTTACACAGCGATATGTCGCGCGCTCCACAGCATCTTTTTATGTGAATGAACTGATTGTCACTTCGGTTTTGATGATTGTTGCCGCTCTTGCAGGGGTAAGCGCGGCAGGGCTTCCGTTTATTGCCGCAGTTCCGTTTGTCAAGGGGATGCTGAACGGTGTGCTGTCCGCATATCTTATAGGAACTTTTTCTGCGGTCGGATACGGCTATTATGCGCTTATGACCGTGCCGGGCGGCTGCCTGTGCGTCCTTGCGCTCGTGCACCTGTGCGAGATGTGCTGTTCGGTTTCGGGCAAGGTTTTCAAAACGTCCTTTGCCGACAGCCGTGAAGGAATAAACGGCGCAAGATATCTGATAATCTGCGGTATCTGTTTGATCGGCGGTGCGCTGTCGTGTACGGTTGACCTTTTAATGCGGCTTATTTTCGGCGGAGTTTTTAAACTGATCTGATTTTCAAAAACAAAAAACACACCTTGCGGTCACTCGCCCGGTGTGTTTTTTCGATTTAAAGCTTATCTTTGCCCGCGTACTTTTTTGCCTGAAGCGTAAACATCTCGTAATACTTTCCGCCCTGTGCCATAAGCTCCGAGTGAGTACCGTGCTCAATTATTTTTCCGTTTTCGAGCATCAGTATTTTGTCGGCGTCGCGTGTTGTCGAAAGACGGTGTGAAATAAATACCACGGTTTTGTCTGCTGCCTTTTCGGTAATTGCTTTATTTAATGCGTATTCCGCATCAGGGTCGAGATTTGCCGACGGTTCATCGAGTATGACATAAGGGCATTGCCTGTAAAAGATACGTGCAATTGCAATATTTTGCTGTTCGCCGCCCGAAAGCATTATTCCGTTTTCGTCAAATTCCCGCAAAAGAACAGTATCGACACCGTTGGGCAGCTCTTTGTCAAAGCCTGCGGCTTCAAGAGCACGGAGCACGCGCTTTTCGTCGAAATCCTTTGACAGTGCGACGTTTTCGCCCACTGTTGCCGAAAAAATGCGAAAATCCTGATAAACTGCCGCAAACCGTGAGCGGTGCGACGCGACGGTGACATTTCGTATATCAGTGTCACCGACGGTGATTCTTCCGCCCGTAACGTCATAAAGACGGAGCATAAGATTTGTAAGCGTTGTTTTACCCGCTCCGTTATAGCCGACAAGCGCGACCTTTTCACATGGCTTTATTTCAAAAGAAATACCGTTAATACTGTCTTTGTCTGAGCCTTCATATGAAAAATGAATGTCTTCGACTTTAATTGTTTCGGGAACGCCTGCTTCGGCTGTGGACGCGCCGTCCGTTACAACCGGCTGCGTGTTGAGAAATACTCGCATTTTTTCTATCATTTTTGAGCGTTCGGTGAGTATTGAGAGTCCGAAGCCGGTTAAATATGAAACTGTTCCCGAGACAACACCCATTCCGTTGAAGGCAGCAACAAAATCACCGGGTGAGAGCGTTTTGGTAACTGTTATTCTGTAGCCGAGATAAAGACCGACCGCTGCCGTGAGCAGCAGAACATTTGTAAGAGATTTATTAAGGAAATAAAGCACCTCGATCTTTTTTGTATTATGAAAACGCGTTTGCACGGCTTTGTCCTGCATATCGGAAAACCTTTTTATAAGAAGCGGTGATACACCGGATATCCTGATTTCACCGGCATACTCCGGCTGATAAAAAAGACGGAAAAAGCAATCGGATTTTCGTCTTAATTCTGTAATATCTTTCCGATTGTCGGCTATTATTAATCCCATCTTTTTCCAAACGGGTACCGATATTACGGAGGAAATAAGAATTACGCCGATTATTACCGGGTCGATGGATATAAGTATTCCCGAAACAAGAATCAGGCTGACAATGCTTTCTATGTATTCCCTCCAATATGTTCTGCTTATAAAATTGCGGACATTTTCAAACGCAAGAATGAAGTCCGAATAAAAGGACGGGTCGTCATATGCCGCAAGGTCAAGCTCGGCAGCTTTTTTGAAGAGCATGGACTGGATCTTTAATTCAAGACTTTCGCGTTCGCGGTGAGCATACAGTTCATAGAAAACGGATTTTATAAACTGAGACAGGATCATTACGGCTGAAATTGTAATCAGCCCGAAAATAATTTTATCTGAGCTTCCTTTTTCGACCTCATCGATTATAAATTTTACTCCTAACACAGCAACGATCCTCGACGGAACTCTTGACAGTATTGAGATCGCGATCTCACCGATAGTTAAAAGGGGAGATACTTTCACAAATATTTTGAACAGGAACCATAAATTTGACACTGTTCCGTGTTCGTCTTTTTTTCTTAACTTTTTCATTCGGCGTACACCTCCGTTTCGTCGGAATAGCCGGAGGCTTGAAGGGCAAACATGCGTGCGTACTCACCGTTAAGGTTCATAAGCTCTCCGTGCGTCCCTTTTTCGGTTACGGTTCCGTTCTCAAAAAGATAAATTTTGTCCGAAAGCGTTGCGCTCGAAAGGCGGTGAGAAATGTAGATAACGGCTTTTCCCGCAGTGCCCTTTATAAGATTTTCGTACATTTTGTATTCGGCTATCGGGTCAAGTGCGGAAGACGGCTCATCAAGAACCGCTGCCTCAAAGTTTTTTGCGAACATTCTCGCTGCTGCAAGCTTTTGCTGTTCTCCGCCGGAAAGACCTGTGCCGTCTTTGTCAAATTCACGTGTGAGCACGGTTTTTTCTTTTTTCGGGAGCTTTTGAACAAATTCTTCTGCTCCGCTGTTTTTCAGCGCAGAAAAGACTACCGATCTGTCATCTTCCGTTTTGATTTCGCGACACAGAACATTTTCTTCAACAGTCAGGGCAAAAACGCTGTAGTCTTGAAAAACGGCAGCTATTTTACTTCTGTATTTTTCGAGGTCATATTCTTTTATGTTGACTCCATTATATAGAATCTCGCCGCAGTCGGGATCGTAAAATCTCAAAAGAAGCTTGAAGAAAGTGGTTTTTCCTGCGCCGTTGTGCCCCACGATTGCCGTCGTTTCGTTTTTTGTAAATATGAGATCTAATTCGCGGACGGCAGGCTTGTCGCTGTCGGGATAAGTAAAAGATACGTTTTTGAATTCGATTCTTTCAAGTTCCCCGGGGATTTCACTTCCGCCCGTAACCTTGTTTTCGTATTTGAGAAAATCACGAAGATTACAAAAATACAGTGATTTTTCGCGAAGATAAGAAACGGCATAGCTTAGATCATTTATCACGTCGGCAAGATTGCTCATGGCTGTCATTATTACGGAAAAATCGGAAAACATCATGTTTTTTTTGAGTGCGAAACGGTATGTAGCATAGCTGTAGGAGGCAAGAAGCGGGAGCACTTCGCCGAAGAACTCCGATGCGCACTCCAAAACCGCTGTCTTGAAGCCGTATTTTCTGAAGATTTCTCTGTTCTTTCCGATTGCGTATTCAAATTTTGACATCATAACACCGAAAACCGCGGAGGTTCTGATGTCCTTTGCGTATTCGCGGCGATGAAGCGTACGGCGAATATAGTCTTTTTCACGGCGGTATCTCGTCATTTCATTGTCGCGCTTTACATGCATTTTGCTCTCGATTCCCTTTAACGCAATTATAAGGAAAACGGTAAGGGTGAGCAACAGCATTTTCGGATCGACCGAAATCACATAATAAACGATAAAAATACCCGTAACCGTTCCGGACACCAGCGTTGCGAGAAAGTAAGTGCAATCTGCAAATGTGTCATCCGTCACAACTTCGGTTGCCCTTTTGAATTTATCGTAAAATACGGGATCGTCGAATGAGCTTACATCGACAGAGCGCGCTTTATTGAAAATTATCAGGCTCAACTTTTTTGAAGCCTTTTGATAAGCCTTTTGACCGAGGGCTTCGGTTATTCCGATTATCGCATACGACAGCAGTCCCGAGACGGCAAAGGATAAAACGGTGACGGTCAATTTTTTGAAGCCTTCGCCGTTTTCAATAACGCGCAAGACAAATTTCAGGAACAGAATATCCTGAATAAAGCCCGTAAAAAACCAGAATGTAAACATTCGTATCAGTTCTGCCGCAAACATGTCCGGCGCGTATTTGCGGAGTATTTTTAACGCGTAAAAACATCCGCCGAAAAAATGCTTTTTTTCTTCTTCTTTTTTTCTCTC
>OMRJ01000253.1 GCA_900313475.1 uncultured Eubacteriales bacterium
CGGACTCCTTCGCGTCGAAGCATTTCAGGGTGATCATTTGACGGCTTGTCCGACCTGGACGGCCGACAGTGTCGCGGTGTACTTCATGTTTTGACCTCCTTTCCGTAGGATTTCGGAAGGCGCCGCCTACAAAGGCGAAGCCGGTTCCAATGAACAGAAGGCCGAAGGTTCTGACCGTTCCTTCTACCAGGGACACCGCGTCGGTTTCTATGGCGCCGATCGTTCCCCAGGCAAAGAAGAAGGCAATAGCCGCCGCCAGGGCTGACGTCCTTCTGATCGCCAGACGGATTCGGCGTCGTTTCCGCCTGGTTGCTCTGTCCGGTGTCATTTCTTGACCTCCTTTCTTTTCGGACCACTGCCGCGACGACGAATGTTTTCCTGATAGGTTCTTTGTGCCAGTACCGGATCATAGGCCGGTCGCTGGTTCTGATCCAGTTTTCCAGTCGCGCCGCGTTTCAGTTCGACATACAGTGTTCGAAGGGCGACGCCCACTTCGTCAGAAATGTCGGAAATGGACATTCCTTTCGCGTACAGGGCCGCGATTTTCTTTCTGTTGTCGAAGGTGATAGACTTATAAACTGCCACGTTCTCACGCTCCTTTCTGCTTGCGGCCTTATAACCACGTATCGCCCTTGTCAGGATCGCCGTTGACCTGTTTAATGTTTGGGTCGAAGATTACGACGAAACGGTCTTCGTAAAACTTTTCAGAAATGACGGTTACTTCCCACAGGATATTCCAGTCTGTCAGTGTTCAGATCAGGTCCACAGCGAATTCCGCTTCCACGATTTCGCCGTCGGTGCTGACCAGAACTATATTCTTCGCTCTGCGTTTGTTAGTTGCGACGACGATTCTTTCAAGCATTTTTCTAATAGTCATTTTCTTCATTTTTAGGGTCCTCCGTGGTAAAAAAATAAGTTGCGAAGGCTCATTTGAACCTTGCAACTTAATACTACTCCTCACAATTTAAAAAATTTTGCAAAATAACTATGGAAAAATCCGTAAGCATCTGATATAATAGTAGGGCTATTGTATAAAAATAATTTGCCCGCTGCGGTGTATGCCGCCGAAATACGGGCAAACAGGAGGAAAACAAATGTCAGTTTCATCTGAAAAAACAGGAACGAACGAATATACTCTTTCGCTTTCCATATCCGCGGAGGATTTTGAAAAGGCCGTTCAAAAGGCATACCTTCAGGAGAAGAACAAAATAACCGTTCACGGTTTCAGAAAAGGTAAAGCACCCCGCGCTATGATAGAAAAAATGTACGGCGCAAACGTGTTTTACGATACCGCGCTTGACATCGCATTCCCCGACGCCTACGAAAAGGCGATTGAGGAGGAAAAACTCGACGTTGTAAGTCAGCCGTTCGATTTCGACGTAAAAACCATCGGTAAGGACGGTGTCGAACTTACATGCAAGGTGACGGTCAAGCCCGTTATCGAGCTTGACGGCTACAAGGGCATCGCAGCTCCTAAGGCTTCCGCCGAGGTCACCGACGATGAAGTTGACGCTGAGCTTAACAAAAAGCTTGAAGAAAACGCAAGAGAAATAACGGTTGAAGGCAGAGCCGCACAAAACGGCGATATTGCCGTTATTGACTTCGAGGGCTTTGTCGACGGCGTCGCATTCGACGGCGGCAAAGGCGAGGATCACGACCTTGAGCTTGGTTCGGGCAGCTTCATTCCCGGTTTTGAAGATCAGATAATCGGTCACAACGTCGGCGACAGCTTTGACGTAAACGTCACGTTTCCCGAAAAATATGCAGAAGACCTTGCGGGCAAAGAAGCCGTTTTCAAGGTTACCCTTAAGGGACTTAAGGCAAAGGAGCTTCCCGCTCTTGATGACGAGTTCGCAAAGGACGTAAGCGAATTTGACACGCTTGACGAATACAAAGCCGACCTCAAAAAGAACCTCTCCGAGAGCAAGGAGACAAAAGCAAAGAAAGATTTTGAAAACGAAGTATTCAAAAAACTGGCAGGTCTTGTCAGTGCCGAAATTCCCGAATGCATGATAGACAGAACCTGCGACAACATGCTCTCGGAGTTCAAATACAACGTTGAATCACAGGGCATTCCGTTCGACATGTATCTTCAGTATCTCGGCATGACTCCCGATTCTCTCAAAGCAAGCTACAGAGAGAGAGCCGAGGAGGAAGTGAGAATAGAGCTTGCCCTCGAAAAGATAGTCGAGCTTGAAAACCTTGAAGTTTCCGACGAGGAGACCGAAAAGGAATTTGCCGATATGGCGGAGAGATACAAAATTGAAGTCGACGCCGTCAAGAAAGCGGTTGCAGCCGACACACTCGTCAGAGAGCTTAAGATGAGAAAGGCTTCCGCTCTCGTAACGGACAACGCAGTGGCAGAGGCTTCGGAGGAAAAAACGGAGGAAAAGCCCAAGAAAAAGGCTCCGGCAAAGAAAGCGGCAAAGAAAAAAACCGAGGAAGAAACTCCCGTTGAGGATGCTCCCTCGGCAGAGTAATTATCTCAACGTATAAAAAACGGTAAAACGTCAATCATATTTAGGCTGACGGGACTTGAACCCATGCCGCCCGTCAGCGCCCCTTTTTGGCAATTTTTGCCCTTTTCGTCTTGACTTGCGCCGGCAAGCCTGCGCTTCAAAAAACGAAAATTTCTCAAAAATTGTCTGCTGCCGGGTGCAGAGCGGTTTTGCCTGAACCGATTTTGTTCAGGCAAGGCAAAGCCCGCAGCATATACCTGACGTGTTTGCAAGGGTTTTAACACAGCATGGGCTAAATCCGACCTGTCAGAACCGACACGGGTTCAAGTCCCGTCAGCCTACGCTCACACGGAGGTGTTGCCCCGGCGCAGCACCTCCGATTTTAACATCAGACCAAGGAGGTATGTTCAGCATGGCACAGTCATATTCCAACTTCATGTCTCTCGTCCCCACCGTTATCGAAAACACCAACAGAGGCGAAAGAGCATACGACATTTATTCACGTCTTCTCAACGACAGAATCGTTGTTCTGTCGGAGGAGGTCAATGACGTTACGGCAAGCCTTGTTGTGGCGCAGCTTCTTTTCCTTGAGGGACAGGATCCCGAAAAGGACATTTCTTTCTACATTAACTCCCCCGGCGGAAGCGTTTCGGCAGGCTTTGCAATATTTGACACAATGCAGTATATTAAGTGTGATGTTTCAACTATATGCATGGGCATGGCGGCAAGCATGGGCGCCTTCCTGCTCGCGGCAGGCGCAAAGGGCAAGCGTTATGCTCTCCCCAATGCCGAAATCATGATTCATCAGCCGCTCGGCGGCGCACAGGGGCAGGCAAGCGACATCAAGATCGCGGCAGACCACATTCTGAAAACACGCACAAAGATAAATCAGATACTTTCCGACGAAACCGGCAAGCCGCTTGACGTAATCGAACGCGACACGGACCGCGACAACTTCATGTCGGCTGAGGAAGCCGCAGCCTACGGACTTATAGACAAGGTACTTTATAAACGCGACTGAATCGGAGGAACTGACAGTTGAGTAAATACGATGTAAACGACAAACAGATACGCTGCTCTTTTTGCGGAAGAACGCAGGATCAGGTGTCAATGCTGATTCAGGGTCCGGATGCCTATATCTGCGACGAATGCGTCGAAAACTGCCGCAGTATAATCGAGGGCGGAGAATCGTCGAAACGCAGACAGAGCAACCGCCGCACACCGTCTCCGCGCGTGCTTCCAAAGCCGCAGGAGATAAAAGCGCAGCTCGACGAGTATGTCATCGGTCAGGACGAGGCAAAGATAGCATTGAGCGTAGCGGTATATAATCATTACAAAAGAATCTACCGCAGGCACCGCGTCGATGTGGAGCTTGTAAAGAGTAACATTTTGATTTTCGGCCCCACAGGCGTAGGAAAAACGCTTCTTGCGCAGACGCTTGCCAAAACTCTCGACGTACCGTTTGCGATCGCTGACGCAACCACGCTCACCGAGGCAGGATATGTCGGCGAGGATGTCGAAAACATTCTTCTCCGTCTTATTCAGGCGGCGGACTATGACGTCGAGAAGGCACAGCGCGGAATAATTTATGTCGACGAAATAGACAAAATCGCACGAAAAAGCGAAAACCCGTCGATTACGCGCGACGTAAGCGGCGAGGGCGTTCAGCAGGCGCTTTTGAAGATTCTCGAAGGAACGGTTGCGAATGTTCCTCCGCAGGGCGGCAGAAAACACCCGCAGCAGGAATTTATTCAGATAGACACTTCAAATATTCTGTTTATCTGCGGCGGCGCATTTGACGGAATTGAAAAGATAGTCGAAAAGCGTCTCGGAAACAAGGTGCTCGGCTTCGGAAGCGAATTGCAGAGCAAGTCGGAATTTGAAGCCGATGCGGTCATGACAAAGGTCATACCCGCCGACCTCGTAAAATTCGGACTTATCCCTGAGCTTGTCGGACGTATGCCGGTGCTCACGGCACTGCGCAATCTTGACGAAAACGCGCTCGTGAAAATTCTCACCGAACCGAAAAACGCGCTGATAAAGCAGTATAAAGGACTGTTTTCAATCGACAATGTCGAGCTTGATTTTGAAGACGACGCGCTTAAGCTCATTGCAAAAACCGCGCTCGAAAGCAAAACGGGAGCGCGCGGTCTGCGCGCCATCATGGAGCGGATACTGCTGCCCGTGATGTTCACGACTCCATCCGATCCGTCCATTGAAAAAATAACGATAACGGCAGACTGTGTCAAAAACGCCGGCATGCCTGAAATCGAAAAGAATCCGGCTCGTCTTGCGCCGAAAAATCTCCCCGCCGATACCACAGCGTGACAAGCCCGTAAATCGCGGAGCAGAACAAAATATTCTTTAAAAAACTACCCGACGGCACAGCAATGCGACGTCGGGTTTTTCATGTCGGGCAGCCGTTTTAATCCTGCGAAAACAGCAGCGCTGCATCCTGTTTTTTCTGTACTCTCCGGGCGACAGTCCGGTCATTTTCTTAAACACGCGCGTAAAGTGGCTCTGTGACGAAAAGCCGGGATATTCGCCGACGGCAAGAATCGGCTTGTCGGTGTATTCGAGCAGCTTTTTCGCCTCCTCCGTTTTTTCGCGCAGCAAACATTCCGTAACCGAGATACCCGTTTCACGGATAAAGCGTGCCGAAAGGTACGGTCTGCTCATATAAAGCGCGTTTGCTGTTTCGTCGGCGGTTATTTTTTCGGAGATGTGATGACGAACGTAATTCGCGACGTCCGACGTAAAGCTTGCGCTTGCCGTTGAAAAAAACTATACGGTTAAATATTGACAACCAGATAGGAATATTTATAAAAGATATGCGTCAACTGCGGTCGGCGCATGTTTTTTTTGCACCGAATTCATGCAAACAAACGGTTCGCGAATTTTTCAAGCACGGCGACTTGCCAAACAAATGAAATGAGCGTATAATAAAGCGTAAAAAATCGGATAACAAGGGAGATGACAAAATGGTTGAGAGCACAGAAAAACGCGAAGATATTCCACGCGGCAAAAGTCTGCACGCGGTGAAACGGCTGATACCTTACTACAAACCGTATGTCGGAATTTTGATTTTCGACCTTTTTTGCGCGTCCATGACCACTGTCTGCGAGCTGACGCTGCCGCTGCTCGTTCGAAAAATAACAAACGCCGCAACAAGTGAGCCGATGACGCTCACGCTTCAATTGATACTGACAATAGGAGGACTGTATATTCTGCTGCGATGTATAGACGCCGCGGCAATGTATTACATGAACAGCCGCGGTCATATAATGGGCACGAAAATGGAAACGGACATGCGCCGCGACATGTTCAGTCATTTGCAAAAGCTGTCGTTTTCGTACTATAACAATGCAAAAGTCGGCGTAATCATGTCGAGAATCACACACGATCTCTTTGACGTGACGGAATTTGCACACCACTGTCCCGAAGAATTTTTTATTGCATTCATAAAAATTATCGGCTCTTTTGTTATACTTTGCAATATTAATATTCCTCTGACGCTCATGATTTTCGCAGTATTTCCCGTAATGGTCGTCGTGATGTACCGCTTTAACAGACGGCTCAAGAACGCGCAAAAAGAAAGCCGCCGCCGGATCGGAGAGCTGAACGCGACGGTCGAGGATTCACTGCTCGGCATCCATGTTGTAAAAAGCTTTGCGGGCGAGGAAAAAGAGGAAAAACGCTTTGAAAAGGGCAATTTGTCATATTTCGATATCAAGGCTCGAATGTACAGGCTCATGGGCGCATTTCACGGTGTGTCACGCCTGTTTGACGGCATTATGTACATCCTCACGGTCATTGTCGGTTCCGTATTTATACTGAAAGGAAAAATAAACGCCGCCGACCTCATTGCGTACCTGATGTACGTCACAACACTGTTTGCGTCGGTGCGTTCCATTCTGCAATTTGCGGAGCAATTCTACCGCGGAATAACGGGTATCGAACGATTTATTGAAATAACGGACACCGAGCCGGACATAAAAGACACGCCCGGCGCAAAGGAGCTTAGGTGCAGCGGCGGTGAGATAGATTTTGAGAACGTGACCTTTACATACGGCGAAGGCGGTCGCGACGTTTTGAGCGCGTTTTCACTGAAAATAAAAAAGGGTGAGCAGCTTGCCGTAGTGGGACCGTCGGGCGCGGGAAAAACGACGCTTTGCGCGCTTATTCCGAGATTTTACGAACCTGCGTCGGGAAGGATACTCATCGACGGCACGGACATAAAGGACGTAACGCTCCGTTCGCTGCGCTCGAATATCGGCGTGGTCGAGCAGGACGTATATCTGTTTTCAGGCTCCGTGCGCGAAAACATCGCATACGGCAGAGACGGCGCGACCGATGAGGAAATAAGAAAAGCCGCATCACTTGCGGGTGCGCTCGATTTCATCGAGGAGCTGCCGAACGGATTTGACACATATGTCGGGGAACGCGGCGTGAAGCTTTCGGGCGGACAAAAGCAGCGCATTGCGATAGCACGGGTATTTTTAAAGGATCCGCCGATTCTCATTCTCGACGAGGCGACGAGTGCGCTTGACAACGAGAGTGAAAGACTTGTGCGCGACAGCCTGTCGCGTCTCGCCGAGGGCAGAACGACCGTAACTATCGCCCACCGCCTTACCACCGTTAAAAACTGCGACCGTATAATCGTCCTCACGGAAAACGGCATTGAGGAGGAAGGCACACACGCGGAGCTTATGAACCGCGGCGGCATCTACGCCGAAATGTACAGGCTCTACAGCGACGTGTGACGGAGAAAAAAATCCCGTTCACATCAGTTAAACCGAAGCATCGCCCCGGGCTGCCCGCAGATGACAGGGGGCGCGGACGATTACATCCGACAAAAAGCGCAGACGAACTCCGCCTGCGTCTTTTTTTATTTATTATTATCCGTTATATCACACAGCCGACAAAACGGGAGCCGACGCATGCCGACTCCCGTTTGTTTTTCCGTAATTTCACGCGGCATCAGTTTCCCGCGCTTGCAAAACCGAGATCTCCGAAGCCCTTCGCGCCGAAAATCTTATAGATGATGTCGTTATTCTTCCTGAGGAGATCGGTGAGCACCTTTTTTGCCTTTGACTGCTCCTTCGGCGCCGTGTAAACGCCGATTTCAACGAGCATGTCATGGAAGCGGTCGAGGAGCGCGTTATCCGATTCGGGATTATTGACGGTGCTTTCGGTCATCGCGATAACCTCATCATAAAGCGCCTGCTGCTCTGCGGTGAGCACATAACCGGTGCTCTTGCAGTATTTGTTAAGGTCGGGTATCCAGCTTCTCTTAAGTCTCTTAAGGTTTCTCGCGAGGTTGAACTGCGGATAATAAACGCCGTCCTCCGCAAGGTCGTCACAGTCGGCAATGCTCTTGACCTTGCCGAGAGCGATGTCGATTGCCGTTGCGATAGCCGTGTTGTTGTATTCAAGCTCATGCTTCTGACCGTAGAAGAACCATGTTCTGTCGGGATAATATGTTGTTGAAAGATCGATCGTTTTGTCCGGAGAGAGACGTCTGCCCTCACCGTCCGCAAAGGTCTTGTTGTAAGCGACAAACGATGTGCCGGGTGCGGTTGACGATATATTGATTATTTCGTCGGAGTTTGTAAGCTCGGCATGCTTCATAAAGCCGAAAACCTTGTAGTCGGAGGTAACGGCACCGTAAGGAAGACCGTAGCCTGCGATAAACGACACGGGAATGCCCTGCGCGTCAAGGTCGGCAAGACGCTGCCTGAGAGTGCTCTGCGCCTCGTGATAAGAGTCCGCCTCTTTGAGAACGGCTGCCGATTTTATCATGGGTCTGATCTCGTCATAGGAATAGTCGGGAATAAGGGCAAGCAGTGACGGTGCATCAAGCAGCACGGTTTCACACAGAATGCCGACCGTCTGATCGATAAAGCCGCGGAGTCCCGCTTTGGGGAAAATGCGAAGAAGGAAATTAACGACATATCCCCACGGCTCGCCCACAAGGTCACCGATGATGCCGTTGTAGAAAAGTTCCGCGGAATTGTCCGCATACTCTTTTTTAAGAAGATCGGTAACGACGTCGCTGCCGTTCCAGCAGCCGACTATGGAAACAACGCGTCTTACATGGTTGTCCGCCTGCTGCGGATAAGCCGCAAGATAGGCGCTTACGACCGACGCGCCCATTGACATCGGAACGAGAACGACATCCTTTGCGCCGACCTTGTTGTTGCCGAGCACGGTTTCGATAAAGTCGTGAAGTCCCTTAACATTCTGCGACGTATAGGAAAACGCACAGTAGTTATAGCAATAGAGATAGTCTTCATAATTTGCGCCGAGTCTCTTTTCGGCTATCTCGGCACAGGGAATGGAACCGTAGAAACGTCCCTTTGCCTCGCTGTCGAAATTGCCGTCCGCATCATATACGCCGGGATATTCGGAAACGGGCATTGTGTAGCGTGGAGTTACAACCCTGCTGTCGCATTTGCCGTTCTCGTCCACGATGTTATATGAGAACATGTTTGTGATAAGAGTTCTCACGTCGGCATCTTTTACCATATTCTTTCGTGTGAAGATTGAGAGAATAAGTCCGCCCACAACCTTTAGAACGGCTTTTATGCTTGACTTCTGCTTAAGAGCCGCGCCTATCTCGTTTGAGAACAGATTCCAACGACCCGAATATTTACGCTCGGCTATAAGGGGAGCGTAGTTTTCGTAATCCTGGAGAGTGCCGTTTTCAAATGCGCCCTCTGCTGTGTAGGACTCGTCAAAAAGATATGAAAACGACTGTCCTATGCCGGTGACGAAAAGAATGATGCTGTTTTCGCCATCGGCAAACGCGCTTTCAAGGCTGTCTGCTGTTTTTACAGCGGGCGCAGCCGCGCCGTTTTGTACGTCTGCGGCAGACACGGGAACAACCGCGACCGGAATAAGCAGAGCGGCACAAAGAATAAGTGCAATAACTTTTTTCATCGTAACTTCCTCCGATAGTATTCTACTGTGTATGATAGCATATAACGGAGAATTTTGCAATAACAAAAAAAGTTGCGGTTTTCAGTGCGATATGCACAAAAAAAACACAAAAGCCGAAAAGCCACGGTTCCCGACACCTGTCATATCAGGATTGTAACTATTCGATGAGCTCCGTCCACTATACTGCCGATGATATCTCTGAAACAGTTATTATAACCGCGTAAAGAAAAAAATGCTTCATTTTCGCACTTTTCAACGGTATCAAAATATCTGTCACGCAACGGATCGTCCCAGTCCGCAGCGACTTCCTCATACGGAATGAGGGCATCGACCTTAATATCCGGAAACCTTTTCCTGAGAGCAAAAAGGCAATCCGCAATATATACTCCGGCCCTGTTCATGACGCACACAAAGCTGCGCTCTCCCGATTCCGCTATATCTTCAATGCCGCGCGCTATGCGTTCGGCATTCGGCATTTTTTCGCCGTTTTCTCCGCTTCTTTCGATTCCGATAAGATAACATTTACCTTCCATTTTATTCGTCCCCCCACGTTTGTTTTTTTGTTTTCCTGCATAAACTCGCCTTTTCGCAAGTCTCATCCTGTTTATACCATACTTTTTAACAAAAATCTGTCGAATTATGGGAGCAGCAAAATTTTTTTTCGACAAACACTTTTTTTCGTGCAGCTGCAGTCAAAAAAACACAGAAGTCACATATTCACGAAAGAAACGTATAATACAGTGCGGGCAGTAAAAAGGTATCGTATTCAGCCGCCGAGCGTTTTCGTTGTCCCGAAGCCGTACACGCATGCAGCGGGTAAACGTAAAACGCTTATTAAAGAAATTTATCTTTGCGTCCGGAAAAGCAAAGAGCGCATCTCACAAAGCTGCTGATTTCTGCAGAATGCGAAATACGGTTTCGGGTGTTTCCGTTTTATTCTTTAACATACACCGAATGCGACTGTACCGTTGCCCGACAACAAAGTATCTTTCTTCTTTACGAAAAGGAGGTTTTCCATGCCGAGATATCAGTATTATTACAATATGAACAACATGTTTGAGGAACCCACCGTCAGACGCGCGGTTCAGTGCGACTGCTCACCGATAATGCCTCCGCCTCCTCCTCCGCCGCCTCCGCCTCCCGTTCCCCCCGCACCTCCCGTTCCGCCATTACCCGTAGCAGGCCCGACAGGACCCACGGGTCCCACGGGACCGCAGGGTATACCCGGTGCAACGGGCGCAACGGGCGCAACGGGTCCGCAGGGATACCCCGGTCCCGCAGGTGCGACAGGGCCGCAGGGTCTTCAGGGGCCTCAAGGACCGCAAGGTCTTCAGGGTGTTGCGGGTGCACAGGGTCCCACGGGGCCGCAGGGACAGCCCGGTCCCGCAGGTGCAACAGGCCCCACAGGGCCGCAGGGACAGCCCGGTCCCACCGGTGCAACGGGCGCTGCAGGCGCTGCCGGTGCAACGGGTGCAACGGGTGAAACCGGTCCCACCGGACCCACAGGACCCACAGGACCCACCGGCGCAACAGGCGCTGCAGGTGAAACGGGTCCCACCGGTCCCACAGGTCCCACAGGACCCACCGGCGCAACTGGCGCTGCAGGCGCAACGGGTGCAACGGGCGCAGTAGGTCCCACCGGTCCCACCGGCGCAACGGGCGCAACTGGCGCTGCAGGTGAAACGGGTCCCACCGGTCCCACCGGTCCCACAGGACCCACAGGTCCCACAGGCGC
>OMRJ01000249.1 GCA_900313475.1 uncultured Eubacteriales bacterium
ATAATCTGTGTATGTTCCTTTTGCCGTAAGCTCTTCTTCGTAAGCGGCAATATACTTTCCGGTGGAGTCGCAGTTGATGTAAGGGAACGAGGATGAACCCAAACGATTGTATATAACCGAAGCGATTGCGGGCATCTGCTCCGCATTCTTTGCCTCTCGCTCGATTATTGACGCAACGGTCAATATCTCATCGATGGAAT
This sequence comes from uncultured Eubacteriales bacterium, assembly GCA_900313475.1. GTDB lineage: Bacteria > Bacillota > Clostridia > Oscillospirales > Acutalibacteraceae > RUG806. The sequence continues at coordinate 201 of OMRJ01000249.1, forward strand.
AGTTGCTTTTTTTCGCTTTCTCCGCAAACATATCGTCCCATTTGCTTTGGAAATTGTCAAGGAAACGCTTCACAACGCTCTTGGGAGTTTCATCAATATAAAACTCATATGTGTCCGGGTACATATAGCCTTCAAGAAGCTTGTATCGCAAATTCTTATCGGTTATCTCCGCAAGGAAATCATAATCCTTCAGCAATTCCCTGTCATTCAGCGCGGCATAGAATTCAGCCGTTGCGCAGACACCGTTTGACGAAAGCTTTGCCGCTATCTGGCTGACGGTGTAGCCTTCGGGGAACGTGAGCTTTACGGTGGAATCGGTGGAGCCGGCGGCAAGGATTTCATTGAGCATTCCCTCAAGCCCCATGCTGGAGCTTAAATTGTATTCACCCGGATGATACTCACGCGGCGTTTTATCGCTCTTTTTGTCGTACTTAAGAAATCTCGCGGCAAGCTTACAAAAGCCTGTGCTGTTTATGAGTTTCTTTTTGCCGAGAAGGTTTATAACGTCGTTGACATCCATATTGTCGGTTATCACAACGCGGATCTGCGTTGTGTCGGCATTTATCGCAAGAATATCGTTTATACATCCCATTATCGGAATACGGATAAGCATTGCGGCAATTATAACAAATACAACCACACCGACAGTAAGCGCAACATTCGACTGCTTGCGTTTTTTCTTCTTTTTGGAGCCGTTTTTGGCACCGCCCGCAGAGGAAGAAGCCGCGACTGTATTTTTCACCGCATTCTGCTTTTTTCCGACTGAAGACGATGTTCTGCCGGATTGCTGTGCCGTTCTGCCCGACGAAACGCGGCTTGCACCGTTATGCGAAGATTCAAAAGGACGTGCCGTTCCGGAACGGGAGGAATGCGAATTCATTATTTTGTCGTACACGTCCTCCTCGGGCAGCACAATATCGCTGCGGCGGTTTGACGCGCCTGTCGGGCGATGTCCGTTAGTGTCACCGTTAGCCGAAAAATATATTTCACCGCTGTTTTTCACATCGTCCTCCGGCGTTTCCTGTGTCGGAGCGCCGAAAGAACTGAAATTGCGGCTTAAAAGGTCATACGCGTCCTGTGCACCGTCGGGACGTTTGTTTTGATCATTCATCTTAAAACCGGGCAAATGTGCCCGCCTTTCTGTAATTTATCTGCCGACAATGCCCGCGAACTGAACGTCCGCAAGCACCTTGTCCGCAAGTGAGCAGTCCTTCAACAGGGAAATTATTGCATGAGAGAACTCAAAAACGGCTCCCGCACCTTTTGCGGTGATGACCGTGCCGTCGCTCTCCGCATGGGTTTTGCAAAGAATAGCACCGGTGAGTTCGCTCTCAAAGCCGGGAAAACACACCGCACGCTTGCCGTTAAGAATGCCGAGCCGTCCGAGAATAAGCGGAGCCGCACAAATAGCAGCCGTCATTTTGCCGTTTTCAAAGCAGTAATTTACCGCTGCCCTAACCCTTTCGCAGGCGTAAAGCTTTTTTGTTCCGGGCATTCCGCCGGGGAGAACAACACCGTCACACCCGTCAAGATTTATTTCGGTGATATCGATATCCGCTTCAACCGTTATTCCGTGAGCACCACGCACACTCTTTGAGTTTACGCCTACAGAAACGGCATCTGTGCCGGCGCGCCGCATAAGGTCAAGTGTGACAAGCGCTTCCGTCTCCTCAAAGCCGTCGGCAAGAAACATATATATCATCGTAACGCCTCCCTTTTTTAACAATACTCCATTTTATTCAATTATAGCAAAGTGCATTCTTATTTACAAGAACATTTTTAAATATCAAGGTTAAAATATTGTAATAAAACAGTAACCGCCGTATATGTCACAGAAATATGATTCTGTTCCAAATACGGCAGTCCTTTTTTCGTTCCGGCTCACGGACGGTTATTTGCTTTTCATCCAATCTGCAGGGCTGTCAAGCGAAACCGCGGCACGAAGAATGTAACGGGCATCGCTTACTGCGATGTTTTCTTCAAGTCCGTGTGTGATACTTGCCGCAGACTGCACTGCACCCTCGACTTTATCAAGGCTGACGGCAGCACGAAGCGCAAGACGTGCATCGCCGACATTTATTTCACCGTCGCAATCAACATCGCCCATAACTACGATTTCACGGGCAGCAATGATTTCGCCGTTGACAATGATAACCACATGCATTCCCGTTGCGAGTTTCGTGCCTTTGTCAATTATTACTTCTTTACCGTTCTTGAAAATCTTTGTATTTCCGCCCGTAGAGGAAATGATTTCTTCCGCTGACAAATCGGGGATAATTGTAACAAAACCGTCTCTTTTGTTAATATTTGCGCTGTCCTCTTTAACGGTTATCTCAACGGGTTCAAGCTTTGCGACAGAACGCGTTTCCTCATGACTGCAAACCGAACATGTACGAGCCTCGATTCCTTCTTTTTCAAGTGTTGAAGCAACTTTTATCTGCCATTCACCGTATGTATGCGGCTTCATTTCGATTGTTTTTGACACTTCGGACATTTTTTCATAGCAGACCTTGCAGTAAACAACCTCATTGAAGCTGCCGTAAGAGGTACATGTTGAGTCAATATAATTTTCTATCACAGCATCATCGGCAACGTGACCGTATTTTTCGCACGGTGAAATAACATGAGTGTTTTTCAACGGAATCAAAAGATCAAGCTTCGACTTGTTGTCATTGATCTTGCTCTCAACAACAATGCGCTGCGTTGCGGGCAAGCTTCCGTCTGTCGCTTTTAATGTCAATGTACATATTTCAAAGTTGTCCGCATCAAACGTAATCGGTGTTTCGGTTTCCGCATTGTATTCCTCATTGGAACGAAGTTCATCGACAAAAAAAAATCCGATTTTTATCTGTCCCGTGCCGTAGCTGTCATTACATTCACCGTCCGCTACTCCCATAGGTTTCGGAAGTTGTGTATTAAAAGCATCCACATCCGCCGTTTCGCAATCGGAGTG
>OMRJ01000248.1 GCA_900313475.1 uncultured Eubacteriales bacterium
ACTTGACGTATTTGCAAGGGTTTTAACGCGGCATGAGCTAAATCCGACCGGTCAAAACCGACACGGGTTCAAGTCCCGTCAGCCTATATTCTGTGCCGAACCGAAAACCCCAAAATTAACAGATAACAGCCGAGATTATGAGGTGGTTCGACATTGACTGAATTTGTAAATTCTGATACAATATAACGGTATATTTCAAACATACATCGATCTTTTCAATCGGCGATAAGCTGTCCGACTAACGGTTTTTTTCTTTTGCGAAAACCGTTGAGCGGAGTTTATTTACGGTATAATTCCCCCGAAAAAAAAGGAGTGAGTACATCCGATGAAAATAAAGACTTATAATAAGCTCGTCCGCGACAATATCCCCGAAATAATACGCGAGGGCGGCGGCGAATGTGTAACGGAGGTGCTTTCGGACGGCGATTACCTCCGCGCGCTCGACAGCAAGCTGAGCGAGGAAATGAAAGAGTATACCGACAGCCACGATATTGAGGAATTGGCGGATATTCTTGAAGTTGTCTATGCTGCCGCAGGCGCACGCGGAATCACGCGCGACGCGCTCGAAAATATACGGACTGAAAAGCACCGCAAAAACGGCGGTTTTTCAAAAAAACTGTTTTTGAAAGAAGTATACGAACAAGAATAAAAAGGAGTTTTTCGCAATGAAAAATACGCGCGCTGCCGGTGTGCTGATGCACATAACTTCGCTGCCGTCGCCCTACGGCGTAGGAGTTTTCGGCAGAGATACAAAGAATTTTATTGATTTTCTTGCAGATATGAAATTTACATATTGGCAGGTGCTGCCGTTTGTGCCGACCGACGAAATGAACTCGCCCTACTGCTCGCCGTCGTCGTTTGCGGGCAACGAGCTTTTTATCGACCCCGACGGTCTGCGCGACCGCGGACTCTGTACCGACGCCGATATCGCCGATTGCGTTTACGGCGGTTCCCCGTACACCGCCGCCTATTCCTTTGCTGCCGAAAAACGCGAAAAGCTGCTGAAAAAATCGTATGCAAATGCGAACGAAAAAATAAAAAAGAGTGCTGCGGCGTTTGCCGAAAAGCATCCGCATATTGCCGAATACGCATATTTTGCCGCGCTGAAAGCGAAAAACGGCGGCAAGCCGTGGTATGAGTGGGAAAAAAACGAGGCGGATTTCGCGCACTTCATGAAGTCCGGCAGGGAGTGCATAAAAGATGATTTTGAGTTTATTTGCTTCAAGCAGTATATATTTTTTGAGCAATGGAGCGAAATAAAAAAATATGCCGACGGGAAAAACGTGAAAATAATCGGTGATATGCCTATATATGTCGCGCTCGATTCTGCGGATGTGTGGGCATGTCCCGAAAACTTCCGACTCGACCTCAAAACGTTCAAGCCGCAGTCGGTCGCGGGAGTTCCGCCCGATTACTTTTCGGAGGACGGGCAGCTTTGGGGCAATCCGCTCTACGATTGGGAGCACATGGAAAAGGACGGCTGTAAATGGTGGCTTGAGAGGCTCGGCTCAGCCTTTGACATGTTTGACGTGGTGCGTATTGACCATTTCAGGGCTTTTGCAAGCTACTGGGCGGTGCCTGCCGATTCCGATACCGCGAAAAACGGCGAGTGGCAAAAGGGGCCGGGCATGAAGTTTTTCAACAGGCTCTTTGAAAAATATCCCGATGCGCCCGTTATTGCCGAGGATCTCGGCGTGTTCGGCGAGGATGTCACCGAGCTGCTGCGCGAAACGGGTTTTCCCGGCATGAAGGTGATTCAGTTTGCGTTCACTCCCGGTGCCGATTCGCTGCATCTGCCGCACCACTGCACGCCGAACAGCGCAGTCTACTGCGGCACGCACGACAATAACACACTGTTCGGATGGCTGTTTGAAGCACCCGAGGCGGAGCGGAATTACATTCTGCGTTATGTCGGCTTTCGCGGCGATAACTGGGGCGAGGGCGGTTATCATGCGCCTGCCTGCCGCAGTATTATCGAGACTGTGTGGCGCACCTCATCGCGTATCGCTGTTATCGCGTTTCAGGATATGTGCGGCTTCGGCAACGACGCGCGCATGAATATCCCCGGCGTGCCGGAGCTTAACTGGCGCTTCAGAACCACCGCCGAAACTATAGCAAACGTCGATAAAAAATATTTCAGGGAAATAAACGGGCTGTTCGGACGGGCGGCAATGCCCGGTGAGGCTGTGCAGCGATAACGGGACGGCAATCCATGTAAGATATTATTCGCAATTTTATGTTTCCCCGTCGACCGGCCGAACGGCATTCGCCTACGTTTTCTGCCTGTCGTTAACGCCCGCTTTGCGGAGCCAAACTTATTGCGTTTCTTTCGCTTTGCCGTTGATTTGTTTATTTTAATATAAGCTTCCGGCGGTATAATAAAAAAGCGTTGTCTCAAATTACAATTTGATATCCGTCGACCGACCGAACGGCAGTTGCGCATGCTTTCTGTCTACAAGAGGTAAAAAAAGCACAAAACTTTACCTCTTGATACGGCAAAAAGTTGGTAGCGACAGTGAGGCGTTGTGAGCGCGTTTACAAGCGAACAGCCGAGCCGAGCGAGACTTTTTGACGAGAGGAGGAGCAAGACAAGCGGGCGGAAGTCACGCGCTGCCGCGCGGGACGTAGCTTAGCGGTCTTTGCTCCGACGAGGTGTGCGTTCCCTACAGGCGGTAAAAAATGCACAAAACTTTACCGCCTGAAACGGCAAAAAGTCGGCAGCAAGTCGGTGTGTCACGAGCGCGTTTACAAGCGGTAAAAATGCACAAAACCCGACCGCTTGAAACGGTCGCCGCGAAATCTGCCGTAAATAATATAATTTCAACAAAGAAAGGAGAGAGCGATATGAAAAACGATTTTTTGACGGAGCACCGTACCGTTGTCCTTGAAAAGGTCAAGGAGTCGGCGCTGTCCGTCATTCCGATTGTCGCAATCGTCGTTATTTTGTGTCTCACCGTGACCCCTCTCGGCACGGATCTTTTGCTGTGCTTTCTCGTCGGCGCACTTTTGCTTGTGCTCGGCATGGGTTTTTTTTCACTCGGAGCCGACACGGCAATGAGCCGCATCGGCAACCGTATAGGCACATCGCTCACTAAAACAAAAAATCTGCCGCTGATTCTCGCGGTCAGCTTTATGCTCGGCTTTGCCGTAACCGTTGCGGAGCCTGATTTGCAGGTGCTTGCCGACACCGTGCCGCACATCAACAATATTGTACTTCTCGTCACCGTCGGCGTCGGAGTCGGATTTTTCCTTGCGCTTTGCATGCTGCGAATAATCACGGGTATCAAATTGCGGTGGATATTGATAATATGCTATGCTTTGCTCTTTGTCCTTGCGTTTTTTGCGGACAGCGACTTTGTGGGCATTGCGTTTGATTCGGGCGGCGTTACCACCGGTCCGATGACCGTTCCGTTTATTCTTGCTCTCGGTATGGGTGTTGCGAAGATACGAAGCGATAAAAACGCCGAGGCGGACTCCTTCGGTCTTGTCGCGCTGTCGTCGGTAGGCCCGATACTGTCCGTGCTGATACTCGGATTTTTCTATCCCGAACAAAACGGTGTTGCCGACATGAGCACGGCATCGTTTGCTTCCACTGCCGAAATAGGACGCGCATACCTTGCCGCGGTGCCGTCTTATCTGAAGGAAACGGCAGTTGCGCTGCTCCCGGTTGTCATTATCTTTCTGATTTTCCAGATAGCAATGCTCAGAATGAGCAAAAGAAGCTTTACAAAAATACTTATCGGCGTCGTGTATACATATGTAGGGCTTGTGCTGTTCCTCACGGGCGTGAACGTCGGTTTTTCGCCGCTCGGCAGCGTGCTCGGTCAAGAGCTTGCCGCAGGGTGGACCAAGTGGATTCTTATTCCTCTGTCAATGCTTATAGGATGGTTTATCATCTCCGCCGAGCCTGCCGTGGCAGTGCTCGAAAAGCAGATAGAGGAGGTGAGCGCGGGCGCTATCCCCGGCAGGGCGATAAAAATAAGTCTGTCGGTCGCGGTGTCGCTTGCAATGGGCTTTTCGATGCTGCGTGTGCTGACGGGGATTCCCCTCATGTGGTTTTTGATTCCCGGTTATGCCGTCGCGCTTACGCTTTCGTTTTTTGTACCCGATATCTACACCGCCATTGCGTTTGACTCCGGCGGCGTTGCGTCCGGGCCCATGACCGCGGCTTTCACGCTCCAGTTCGTAATGGGGGCAAGTCATGCCCTCGGAGGAAATATTTTGAGCGACGCGTTCGGAGTAGTGGCGCTTGTCGCAATGATGCCGCTTATATCTATTCAGACGGTCGGCTTTGTGTTTGAACGCAAAAACAAGTCCGAAAAGACAGCCGTCGAAGCCTACGGCGAATACGACATTGTCGAGCTTTGGGAGGAGAGCGCATGAACTTCGTAATTTCAATAGTCAATCCCGCCGCGCGTGCTGCAATGTGTGAAATTTATAACACGCTGCATCTTCCGCTTGCGGTCGATATCCCCGGTAAGGGTACCGCCGCCGAGAGCATGCTGGAGCTGCTCGGCATAGAATCCGTTGAAAAACACATGTTCGTGACCGTAGCGGACAGGGAGACGACAAAAGAGCTTGTCTCGCTGCACCGCAAACGCCTTTTTACGGGCGTTCCCGGTCACGGTATCGTGATAAGCATACCCGTAAAAAGCGTAGGAGGAGGAAAAACCTTGGCATATTTGAGTCAGAACAAAATTCCTGAAAAGCGTGCGCCCGAAATTTCGCCCGCGTACGAGCTGGTTATCGCCATCGGCAACGAAGGGTGCACCGACACCGTTATGAATGCCGCGCGCGCCGCAGGAGCCACGGGGGGAACCGTCATACACGGCAAAGGAACAGGAGCGAAAACCGACGAAAAGTTTTATAATGTTTCTATCGCAAAGGAAAAGGAAGTAATTCTCATCGTCGCGCAGTCCGAGCGAAAGGCGGAGATAATGAAAAGCGTCCTCGAAAAAGCCGGACCCGAAACTCCGTCGGGCGTTATAGTTTTCTCCCTTCCCGTGAACGAAACTGCCGGGTTCGGGATGTTTGAATAAAAAACCCGAGAATCGAAAAAAAAGAAAAGGTAACGTCAAATTTTTTTGACTGTTTCTCTTGATGACAAAAAAATGTTTGGTATAATTATATTAAGAGTCGGGGGTGAAATACGGTGGCAAACAAGTTGGTCGCGCCTTTTGTAAAATGGGTTGGAGGAAAACGTCAGTTGTTAGATGAAATTGTTCCGTTGCTTCCCGGCAAGGTGTCTTCATACTGTGAACCGTTTGTCGGAGGCGGCGCGGTACTTTTTTCAATACAGCCGAAAAACGCCATAGTGAACGATTTAAACAAAGACCTTATCGGGGTATATAAAACTGTAAAGGACAATGTCGAAGATCTTATAAAAGATCTTGCAAAGCATGAAAATACGCCGGAGTATTTTTATGCGATAAGAGATTTGGACAGGGATAAAAATGTATATGAATCTTTATCTGAGGTTGAACGGGCTTCAAGGATTATCTATCTGAACAAGACATGCTTCAACGGGCTTTTCAGAGTTAATTCTTCCGGCGAGTTTAATGCACCGTTCGGGTATTACAAAAATCCGAATATTGTAAATGCGCCGGTGCTTAGGGCTGTCGGTTTATACTTAAATAAAAATAATGTCGAGTTGCACAGTGAAGATTTTTCCGAGACATTGTCGCGAACAAAAAAAGGGTGTTTTGTTTATTTGGATCCTCCGTATGATCCTGTTTCCGATACGGCTAATTTTACCGGATATAATAAAGGCGGATTCGGAAAAACGGAACAGAAACGTCTGAAGGAATGCTGTGATAAATTAAATGAGCGCGGCATAAAATTTATGTTGTCAAATTCCGCAACCGAATATGTTAAGGAGTTATACAGTGGTTATAATGTAACAACCGTAAAAGCCAAAAGAGCAATTAATTCAAATGCAGAAAAAAGAGGACAGATTGAGGAGTTGTTAATCAGAAATTATGGGGAAGAATGACGAAGCATGGGAAGGATTGTTCCAAAAATATGGTATAACTGAAAAGGTGCATGAAAACGGACAGTTTTTTATTTCAGCGAATCAAATAAAGCAGTTCCGTGAACCCAGACTGATGACGAAATTCGATCACAGTATCAATTTGCCGTCGGTTTTTTCAGATAATGACCTTGCTATATTGCCGATAAGCCGCGGTGAATATGTCATATCCTCTTTCTCCGCCTATAAAACTATGGACGAAGCCGATGAAGCTTGCGAAAGAGTATCTGTTCCCGCATATATTCAAAGTATCAGCCCGAAATTTATCGTCAGCGAAGCAATTGCATTGAACTGTGCATACTCCTGCGGCATTTTAAGCGATTTCTTGGATGACGAAGAATTGATTCCTACTGTTAACGGGCGTATGGGGTCGGGACGGTTTGATTTTAATATTACGACAAAAGCAGGAAAAAGAACTGTTTCCGTAAACAATGCGCAGATAGAAATCGACGCTGCGTTCGAAGGCGTAAATTTCCTTTCCCTGTTTGAAGCAAAACATGATTTTGCGGACGATTTTATCGTTCGGCAGCTTTATTACCCGTACAGAACATGGAAAGAACGAGTGACAAAAAAAGTCAAAAGCGTATTCTTAACTTTTTCCAACGGAGTTTTTGATTTGTTTGAATATAATTTTGACAACCCGTATGATTACAATTCTTTGATTTTGGTGAAAAAGAAAAAATATGCATTGTCAACAGATATTAAGCTTTGTGATATACAAAAAACTTTAAATTCTGTTGAAGTGATATCCGAACCTGAAATACCTTTTCCGCAAGCGGATAAGATGTCGCGTATAATCAATTTGATTGAATCTTTGGACAAAAAACCAATGTCTCTGCAACAGATAACACAGAAATACGGCTTTGACGCAAGACAGGCAAGCTATTATGCGGAAGCAGGTCGTTATCTGGGACTGATTGAAAGATTCAGAAAAGATGCAAACGTTATGTACGGATTGTCGCCTGCAGGATGCCATGCAATGTCTTTGGATTACAGAGAGAGACAGTTGTTTTTTGCCGGAAAAATATTGGAGCATAAGGTATTTAACGATGTTTTAAGGCTCTGTTTGAATGTCGGTGAAATGCCGAACAAAAACACAATTGTAATTATAATGAAAAATGCTATTTTGTATAATGTCGGTGCGGACAGTACATTTGAAAGAAGATCGTCTACCGTATCCGGGTGGATCAATTGGATATTGAGCTTAATTGATGAATAAAAAAAATTAATGTCAGGTTTAAAAAATGCCGTATCGAATTATAAAAGAACGGCTTTTTTTGATATATAATTCCTTTAGAACGCAACAGTTTGTACCTTTTAACCGTCTTATATGTGTAAGGACACCGAAGGAGATAAACCGGATGAACGGAAAAGAACTTGAAAATTTCATAAAACGGGCGAAAAAGGGCGATGCGCACGCTTTCGGTATAGTCTGCGGCGGTTTGTCGCAGGATGCCTACCGTTTTGCCCTGTTCTATATGAAAAATCCGCATGATGCGGAGGACGCGGTGCAGGACGCCTGTCTTAAGGCGTGGCAGAAGCTGCCCGACCTCAAAAAAACCGAAGCCTTTCGCACATGGTTCTTCAAGATTCTCTCCAACATCTGCAAAAGCTCGCTGTCATCTCTTAAGGTCGTTGTTCCGACGGAGGAAATTCCCGACGCGCCCGCCGAAAACGAGAACACCGAGCTGAAATTCGAAATGAGAGAGCTGCTTGAGAGCTTGCCGCCGGACGACAGACGCATCGTTCTGCTGTCGGTTGTCGCGGGCTTTTCGAGCCGCGAGATAGCCGTGATAACCGGCTCCAACGCGAACACCGTAAGATCGCGTTTGTCGCGCGCTTTACGCTCACTCAAAGCTCAAATATCGACGGAGGTACAGACAAATGAAACAGCAATATGACAACATAAGCACGGATTCCCGCGATATCCGCGCCGCTCTGGCAAAAACGGATTTTCCCCCGTCCCTGTCATCGGAGGCGATTGAGGATCTCGTTGCGGGAGTTCCGCAGAAAAAATCAAAGAAAAAAACCGTCAAAAAAGCAATTGCCGGCGTGCTTGCGGCGTGTGTTGCGCTGTGCGGCTTATTTGCGCTTGACGCTGCGGTGTACGCCCCCGTTATCAAGCCCGCTCCGGACGGAAAACCCGGTTATACGCAGGACTACTCAAAGATACTGGCGATAATCAGGGACTACCGAAAGTCCGAAAGATTCAAAAATAAGATAAAGAGCTACTCGTTCGATTTTATGTACGGCGCATACGACGAAAAATCGGCAGAAACGGCAACGCCCGGCGATATGAACGGCTCGTCGCAGGAATCGGCATCCGTCGGTTCGGCATACAACGACGCCTTTTCGCAGACAAACACACGCGTCGCGGGCATAGGCGAGGCAGATATTGTGAAAACGGACGGCAAAAATCTCTATGCCGTTCGCGGAGAAACGGTTTTTATCCTGAAAATTCTCGACGGCGGCAGGGTTGAAAAGCTTGCGGAGCTTTCCCCGCTCGACGGCATTGCGGATGAAGAAAAGGACGAACCCGTTTCCGACGGCGATATCTCGCTTTACGGCAACGAGGTTTTCTTCAGGGCATACGACAGCTGCGTAAGCGGCAATTACA
>OMRJ01000276.1 GCA_900313475.1 uncultured Eubacteriales bacterium
AACGGCGATTACAACGACTGCTCCTCATATATCGAATCCATGGGCGGCAGATGGGATCAGAAATGGGGCAAATGGGATGCTGTCGAACGCTTTATGTATAAAGACGGCGGCGGTATAAAGCTTGACTGCACAAGCTTTGAGTATATCACCGTGCTTAACAAAAGCGGCAAGAGTGCTTCCGATCATGTGGCGGCATCGGCGAAATTCAGCTACACGGTTATTTCTCCGGCAGGCGATCAGGGTGAGCTTGACAGCAGTCACGGTACGAGCGGCATTCAGGAGTTCTTCAGAAAGATAGTATCTTTCTTCAAGGCTATTATGCTTATTTTTAATAATTTTGACACGATAAAGGAAGAACTCAAAAACTATTTCGGCAAATAATAAAAAAACAGGGCTGCCGCACTTATTGCAGAATGCGGCGGCTCCTTTATAAAACGGAGGAATACTGTTATGCCTTTTATTGACGTTTCTGTTTCAAAAAAACTCACTCCCGACATTGAAACGGCTATTAAAGCCGCACTCGGTGACGCTATCGCACTTTTCCCGGGAAAGAGTGAAGCTTGGCTCATGTGCAGAATATCCGACGGTGAACACATGTGGTTCAAGGGAACGAACGACGGCGATTCGGCGTTTGTTGAGGTCAAGCTTTTAGGCTCGGTCGACCCGGCGGGCGCGGAGCGTTTTACCGCGCGTATGTGTGAGATTCTTGAAAAAGAAGCCGGCATTGCACCGTCACGGACATACGTCCGCTACACAGGCGGCGGTGATTGGGGCTGGAACGGCGGAAACTTTTAATGATGAATTTTAAATCGAAATCCGGTTGACGTCCGTCGGCTTATTACGACAGCCGACGGAAAAAATATAAGGCTTCGTTTGGATGAAAATTTGCAAAGCGAAGCCTTATATTTTTATTTGAATTGATTTTAACGGCGGAGAGATTTGCTGCACTCGAACTTTTATGCGGTTGTCCGTCTTTTCGGCAGCGTTACCGAGAAAACCGTCTGCATATCGTGGCTTGCCACCGAGATGTCGCCCCTATGAAGCTGCACGATTTTTTTTGCAACGGATAGACCGATTCCGTTTCCCTGTCCCGAATGCGATTCGTCGGCTTGATAAAATTTGCCGAAAATGCGCTGCTGCGCTTCGGGCGGGATTTCGCTTCCCGTGTTGCCGATATGAACGGTTACATTTTCGGTGTTTTCTTCGGCTGTTATAAATATATCGCCGTGCTTCGGAGTGAATTTTATCGCATTGTCGAGAATGTTTATCCAAACCTGCTTTAACAGCTCTTTGTCGGCTTCGATCGTGTATTCGTCAAATTCGGGACGCAGCTCGAGTTCTTTCTTTTCCCAACCCGGCTGCAGGAGCAGAATGCAGTTGCGCAGCTGCTCCGATACATTGTATTCTGTCACGTTTGTCAGAATTTGCTGGTTTTCGATTTTTGTGAGGTTGAGTATTCCCGTTGCCATTGACGACAGCCGCAGTGCCTCGTCTTCGATTATTCCGAGATATTCCGCCTGCTGTTCGGGGGCGGGCGAGTCATATTTCAAAAGGCGCGTAAAACCGAGAATGGACGCTATCGGCGTTTTAAATTCATGCGAAAAATTGTTTACAAAATCCGAACGGAGCATTTCGGTGTTCTGAAGCTCCGCCGCCATCGTGTTGAAGCTGTCCTCCAGTTCTCTTACGGCAAGGAACCGGCGCATATTTTTTCCGAAGTGAACACGCGTTTCGTAGTTGCCCGACGCGAGTGAGTTTAATATGCCGAGCAGCTTTTTGAACGGACGCGACAGGATCTTGCTCATAAAGAACGTTATTACTGCACTGACAATGACGCACGCGACGATGGTGAGCGCGAAGATCAGTTTGCCTCCTGCCGTGTTGAGATCGTCCGCGTCAATTCGTCCCGAACGCTGAATGAGCAGAAACAGACCGATATCGACAAGAGCGACTGTCAACACGTTTACGAGAAGAACGAGCGCCATCATGAGTGACAGCGCCATAAAGCCTGTTTTTGGCTTTTCTTTTTTTATTTTTTTGAGCTTCATACATTTTTTACCGCCCTGTATCCGAGTCCGCGAACGGATTCAATGCTGAATTCGTTCCAATTTTCAAATCTTTTGCGCAGTCTCCCGATATGTACCGTTACCGTTTCCCAGCCTGTTTCACATTCGGGTCCCCAGATTTCGTCCATAAGCTGTATTCTCGTAAAAATTTTGCCGGGGTACGACAGCATCATATACAAAAGCTGAAACTCCTTTTGCGGAAGTGCGATAGCTTCCTCCTTGCGTGAAACGGTCATGGAGTCGTAGTCGAGCACCGCGTCGCCAACGGTTATTTTTCTTTCACTCACTATTTGCGCACGCCGCAGCAGAGCTTTAATGCGCAGCAACATTTCTTCCTCATCCACCGGCTTTGTCATATAGTCGTCTGTTCCCGCCAAAAATCCTTTGTGGCGGTCGTCGGGCAGTTGCTTTGCCGAAATCATCAGTATAGGGAGAGTGCCGTCGACGGCACGGACTGTTTGTGTGAACTCATAGCCGTCCATATTCGGCATCATGATGTCGAGCAACACAAGGTCGATGTGTTCGCGATCGAGAGCATCAAGTGCCTCCTCGCCGTCGCTTGCCGTAAAAACTCTGTAATTATTTTTTTTAAGCACCGCCTCCATGTAAACGCGGGCATTTTTTTCATCATCGACAACAAGTATGTTAAACATTTTAAAAGGCCTCCGATTCGGTGCATATCATATTACATAATAATGATAAACTCAATCAAAACACAATTTCGACGGGTGTCGCAGCTTTGCTGAACACGGTAAGTTGACATTGAGTTGATATTTTGCCTTTATTATTGTAGCATAAAACACTCAAGTAAAACAATACCTATGCGGCATATGCGTATTTTCTTAAAAGTGAGATTGTTTTAATCATAAAAATACAGCGGATGGGATATTTTGTTCAAATGTCTGCCGCCTTTCGAAAAAAAGTAAATATGCTTGTTTCCCTTTCTGACATTCCTCCCGTTTAAAGTCCCGAATAACGGACTTTTAAGCGGGAGGAAAAAAATAACTCTTGATTATCGAACAAATGTTCTGTATAATATAGCTCGGAGGCAGAAAACATGGAAAACAGAGCTTATATTTGTATTGACCTGAAATCTTTTTATGCGTCCGTCGAGTGTGTGGAGCGCGGACTCGATCCTCTTGACGCTTTTTTGACCGTTGCCGACGAGAGCCGAACGGATAAAACCATATGTCTTGCCGTGTCGCCTGCGCTTAAGGCATACGGCATTTCGGGACGCGCACGGTTGTTTGAGCTTAAAGAAAAACTGCGGGCGGTAAATTACGTGCGCCGCGAAACTGCACCGAACCGCAATTTCATCGGGGAAGCGTTTTCGGAGACGGAAGCGTCGGATCACGAAAAGGCGATTTCTTTTATTGCAGCACCGCCGCGCATGTCACTCTACATAAAAAAAAGCGCGCAGATTTACAGAATATATCTGCGCCATATCGCGCCGGAGGATATTCATGTTTATTCGGTTGATGAAGTTTTTATAGACGCCACCGGTTATATAGACACCCTCAGGGTCACTCCGCGTGAATTTGCCGCGAAGCTTATCGCGGAGGTCTACCGCGAGACGGGTATAACGGCGACTGCCGGAATAGGTACAAATCTCTATCTTGCGAAGATAGCAATGGATATAGAGGCTAAGCACGTCGACCCCGACGAAAGAGGTGCGCGTATAGCCGAGCTTGACGAACAGTCCTACAGAGAGCGGCTGTGGGATCACCGTCCTCTCACCGACTTCTGGCGTGTAGGTGCGGGCACTGCAAACAAGCTTGAAGCGCGCGGCATTTTTACAATGGGCGATCTGGCGCAGTATTCCGTTTTGCGGGAGGAAAGTCTTTATAGGCTTTTCGGCATAAATGCGGAGCTGCTTATCGACCATGCGTGGGGGTGGGAGCCTTGCACGATGGCACAGATAAAGGCTTATAAGCCGTCTGTTCACGGCATCAGTTCGTCGCAGGTGCTTACCGAACCCTATACTTCGCAGGCAGGTCGGCTCATACTTAAGGAAATGGCGGAAGCGCTTGCTCTCGATTTATGTTCAAAGGGACTCGTTACGGACAGTGTAACGCTTACGGTCGGATATGACGTTTCAAATCTGCGCAACAGACGCATTGCCGAGTCATACGGCGGTGAGGTGTCCGTCGATCGTTACGGCAGAGCCGTGCCGGTACATGCTCACGGGAGTGTACGGTTGAAGCGCAAAACATCATCGGTGAGCGAGATTACCGACGCGTTCTGTAAAATATACGATACAAAGGTTAACACGGAACTGTTTATCCGACGTATGACACTGAGTGCCGATGATACGTTTGATGAGATACAGGCGCAGACGGAACCGCGCTTTGAGCAGCTTGATTTGTTCTCCTCTCCGTCGGCGTCGACGGAGGAGTCGGAAAACGGAGAAAAACTTAAAAACGAACGCGAATTGCAGCGCGCAATGCTGTTTATCAAAGGTAAATTCGGAAAAAATGCGGTGTTTCGCGGTATGAGTCTGTGCGACGGCGCAA
The DNA here is from genome assembly GCA_900313475.1 of uncultured Eubacteriales bacterium. Classification (GTDB taxonomy): domain Bacteria; phylum Bacillota; class Clostridia; order Oscillospirales; family Acutalibacteraceae; genus RUG806. Next base: position 4,580 of record OMRJ01000276.1, read on the forward strand.
CAGGACTTAAGCGTAATGCGCAGACGGGAGGTCACAGCAATTGACGGATAAATATGAAGCACTTTTGAATTTGCCGCGCAGGGAGCCGCAAAACCGCGTGCGGATGCCCGTCGGAAACCGTGCCGCGCAGTTTGCTCCGTTTGCCGCGCTGACGGGGCTTGACGGCGAAATGATGGAATGCGCGAGGCTTACCGATAAAAAAAAGGAGCTTTGCGAGCTTGAACAAGACGAACTGAACCGTATGATCGGAAATCTCGCGGAGCTTCTTGACCGAGGAAAAAAACCGCGTGTTCGCGTCACGCATTTTATGCCCGACCGAAAGAAAACGGGCGGCGTGTATACGGATACGGTTGGGGTCTTACGTCGAATTGATGAAGTTTTCCGTGTTATGATATTTAAAGATGCGGAGCCGGTAAAAACAGACGATATAACAGAGCTTGAAATAATCGGATTCGACAAAAACCAAAACTCGGAGAGTGCCGCGCAGTAGCGGTTTCTTCCGAGTTTTTCGTGATTTTATAAGTTTTGTCACATGGCGAATTATTTTGCGGGGGGAATGTCACCGACGCCTGACAACACAAGCCGCGGACGGTAGGGGAATTTGTTAATATCCTCTTTTGACGTTACTCCGGAGAGCACGAGCACGGTGTCAAGACCCGTTTCGATGCCCGCCACCATGTCTGTGTCCATTCTGTCGCCTATCATCGCCGCCTCCGCAGAGTGAACGCCGAGAATGCGAAGTCCCGTACGCATCATGAGCGGATTCGGTTTTCCGACAAAATACGCTGTTTTGCCCGATGCCATTTCAATCGGCGCTATCATTGCCCGGCACGCCGGAACTATCCCGTCCTCCGTGGGACCCGTGAGATCACTGTTTGTGCCGATAAGCTTCGCGCCATTGTTAACAAGTCTTACCGCTTTTAAGATATTCTCATAATTGTAGGAATTGCCCTCGCCGATGATAACGTAATCGGGGTCGACATCGTTCATTGTGATGCCTGCGTCGTGCAGAGCCATGATGAGTCCCGCGCCGCCGATTACATAGGCGCTGCACCCGGGGGCCTGACTGCTGATAAACTTTGCCGTTGCAAGTGCGCTCGTGTAAAAATGGCTTGCGTCAACGTCAAGTCCCATACGCTTAAGCTTTTGCTGCAATTCTTCGGGGGAGCGTTCCGATGAATTTGTAAGGAACAAAAAGTGCTTGTCTTCCCTGTAGAGCCAGTCCACAAACTCACTTACTCCGGGAAGAAGACGGTTTCCGTGGTAGATAACACCGTCCATGTCGCATATAAAACCTTTTTTCTTTCTTAATTCTTCCATTTTTAACTTCCGTTCTTTGTTTGTATACTTTAATTTTAGCAAATTCCGAAAAATAAGTAAAGTGAAAAACTGCAAAAATTATGTCACGATTTCGGAGTAATTTATGTTACTGTTCCCAACAGTACAAATCGTGTCCGGCTCCGCTTTCCCATTCGACCGGCGTTAATGAGTCGAGCCAATCAAGAGGAACGGACGGAGCGCGGTATTTTACCGCGTTTGCAAATGCGTCGGTGATAAGCCTTGCCATTTCATCCGTTTCCATGTTTTCTGCTGCCGATATAAACAGGGGAGTTGAGCTTTTTGCGAGCACGTCGAGCCAGCGTGCGTTCAGCCGCAGCGGTATTTTGTCTGTCAGGCCGACGCAGTCCGCGTCAGCATCGAAAAATGTGCCGTGCTGCATCATTCTGAAAGCAAGTGTGTTGACGCCCATTTTTTTTGTGCGCGCCCATTGCTCTCCGCTTGTGTCGTCACCGGTTCGCTGCATGTTGATATATCCCGCGGCGAGGTGGCCTATCGCATTACAGCCTAAAAGAAACATGTCCGGCGGCGCGGCATCGCGGATGGTCTTATAAAGGTTTTTTATTATCTGCGCGGTTGTTTTTGTGCCGTCATAAAAATGAATTTCACGGTCAAAATATCCGTCGGGCATTTCAAATCCCCAATGGCGGAAAATATCTGCGGTGACAAAATCGTATTTTACGAGCCGATATCCCCATGCGTAAAAGCGTTCCATGTCATTTTTGACTGTTGCGAGAACCTGCGGATGGGACGGATCGAGCAAGAACTCGGCTTTGTCCGAAAAGCATTCGTCAGGCAGGTTTATTTTACTTTGCAGCGGACGGAACCAAAGTCCCGGAATTGCACCTGCTTCTGCAATATCGTCTGCAAGAGCGCGCATATCACGGAACTTTTCATTTGCGCCGTCCCATTCGCCGCCGTTAAAGGTGTCGGAATGGTTTTTCTGCCAGCCGTCGTCAACTACGACAAACGGTTTATACGGCAGTCCGTCGGCACACCGAACCGTGAATTTTGCAGTACGCAAAATCTTCTCCGCGGAGCTGTCGCCGTAGTTACAGTACCAGTCGTTGGCACCGAATACAGGGCGATTGCAGACCAACGGATTGTCGCACAGCTTCATGCAAAAATCGCGGCAAAATTCGTGAAGAGAACCGCTTCCGTCCGAAAAAACAAGCTGTGCGGCGCAAAACATATCGCTGTGGAATGTTTCGTCCGTGCCGGAGCGAATGTCGCAGATAAGCTCCACTCTGTCTTCAAAAACATGCCATGAACAAAGGGAATCGGGCTGTGTTTTAACTCCGTAGGCAAAATAATCGGCGCCGTCGGCAGCAATAAAGTACCAGCGCAGAGCGTCGCGGCGGTCTTTTTCCCAACGGAGATCGCCGTACCCGCGTTCAAATGCGTCGCCGTAGATCAGCGCGTTTTCGGAAAACGGACGATCGAAAACCAGTTTGATAAAAGCAACTCCGACATCGGGATTACGTATAAAGATTTTTCCGCTGATGTCGACGGTGATTTCTGTTTTGTCCGAGTTCTTGACCGAAATTTCCCTTTCGCCCGAAATCGCTGACACGGAGACAGCGGTTTTAACATTGTTCATTCTTTTACCCTCACTTGCCTGTGTGTAAAATATTTCGATTGTTTAATTTAAATTGTATGTGCGCCGTGTATTCTTTGCGCTTTCAAAAAAACAATATCATACTGTCATGCGAAGTGCAATAATATTTCTGTGTGATTAAAAGAAACATTTTTTAACCGATTCATTTTTTTGCCGCATATGCCGAAAAAAATGAATTGACAAAAAAAATAAGAGAAAAGGAAAAGGAGCTGTTCTTGCGAACAGCTCCGAAAACCCTTAATTAAACTGCAAATTAAGCTTTATTTATTTGGTGATTACTTTCTTTTCTTGGAGATGATGAAAGCAGCACCGGCAAGAACAACTACGCCTGCAGCAGCTGCAAGAGCCATGTTGTCGCCTGTGGTCTTGTCACCCGTGGGAGGGTTGGAAGCCTTTGTATCAGACTCAACAGCGGTAGTAGCAACCTCAACGGGCTTTGTCTCTACGGGAGCAGAAGCCTTGGCAATTACATAAGTGTTGTTGAAAGTAACGTTGGCATTGTCGCCGACTTCCATTTTGCCTTCAACAGCTACAGAAGCTTCAACATCAGCCTTGAGAACCTTGAACTTAAGAACGCAAACACCGAAGTTGTTTACATCTCCCTCAACGCCCCAGTCAGCAAGATCGCTGAGCTGATCGGCAACGAGGAAACCAAGGATAAGCTTGCCGTTGGCAGCTTCTTTGGCGTTGGGCTGAACCATGGAGTTGTTACCTGCGGAACCGAGAGCGGTGAACTCTTTGCAGGGAGTAGCATCGGACTTTTTGCTCGCGGGGACAAACTCAAGAACTGTGGGATCAAAGGTAAGGGTTGCATCACCGGACTTGAAGCCTTCTGCATCTTTAAGCGAAACAGTAACGGAAACAATGCCGTCTTCAGGCTCACCGGCAGTAAGGGCAACAGTTGCCTTTGAATCTGCCGCAAATGCCATTGCGGAGAGTGTAGCGATCATGGCAACAGCCATAACTACTGCAAGCACTTTTTTTGCAATTTTCATTTTTGAGGACCTTCCTTTAAGTTTTTTTATATTGAGAGCCTTACAACTCTTAATACCTTGTAAAGAATACAGTGGTATTATACAAGATGTCGGTGAATAAGTCAATATTTTTTTTGATTACAAAAAGCGGTAAACGTGATTTTTGTTGACAAAAACACCAACCTAATCTATAATAAAATATAAAAGCAGTTATAAAAAAGGTTTTCTGTTATTTTATCAGTCTTCGACTGATTTTTCAATTCTTTTTTCGGCAAAATTTTTCACAAAAATAACTGTACCGTTAGTGCTATTTGCACAAAATGGAGGAATATCAATGAATGACAAACTTTGCGAGCTTCGCGAAAAATGTCTCAATTGCACGCTGTGTCCGCTTTGCGAAACGCGTACAAACGTTGTTTTCGGTGTGGGCAGCCCCGAAGCAAAAATTCTTTTTGTGGGTGAGGCGCCGGGTGAAAACGAGGATCTGACAGGTGAACCGTTTGTAGGACGCGGCGGAAAGCTTCTCGATCTCTATCTTAACGGCATCGGACTTGACAGAAAAGAAAACATATATATAGCAAATA
>OMRJ01000243.1 GCA_900313475.1 uncultured Eubacteriales bacterium
CTTGACGTATTTGCAAGGGTTTTAACGCGGCATGAGCTAAATCCGACCGGTCAAAACCGACACGGGTTCAAGTCCCGTCAGCCTACCGCCAAGCATTCAAATTTATGCGGAGCGGTTGCAAACAAATGAATTATACCAAATTTTTATTTGTTTTTCAATAAGTTTTTCGCCGTTGAAATCTTAAATAATGTAAAATAAATATTACTGAATTGTTTTGTTAAAAATTTTAATTAGGCGTTGACCTTTTTCGTTTATTTTGTTAAAATAAAACAGCAATTACATTGAAAGGATTTTTCAATATGTCTGAAACAAAGAAAAATGCCGACGGTATGAAGCTTAACTACAAAAAGACCGTACTTACCGGCTTCGGTTTCCTTGCAACGTCCATCGCATGGGCGATTTACGACCCCTATATTACAAAAATTCTCAATCGGCTTCTCACTCACAGCGATACGGTCACTGCGTGGAGCAACGCTCTTGTAGAGAAGCTCCCGTTTCTCACTAAGTTTGCGGAGGCGCAGGGTGAAGACATTGTCCTTGCAGGCGGCGGGTTTACGCTTGTTCCTCTGTTTATCGGTATTATAATGACGTTTGATAACATTTTCGGTGTTATCTTCCAGCCTACCTTCGGACGTCTTTCGGACGAATGCCACTCAAAGCTCGGAAAGCGCCGTCCTTTTATCCTTTTCGGTGCTCCGATCTCTGCGGTGCTGTTTTTCCTCATCCCCATGGTGTTCCTGAAAACAAAGAGCCTCCCCCTTACCATGGTGTTCATAATTCTCTTTGTTTTTGTTATGTCGCTTTGGCGCGCGCCCGTCGTTGCGCTTATGCCCGACCTTACGCCCCCCGCGCTTCGCAGTGAAGGCAATGCCGTTATCAATCTCATGGGCGGTCTGGGATCGGCTGTCGGTATGGTTGCCGGTACGCTCGCAATCACCTTGTGCACGATTTTTTCCGGTTACACAAAAGAGCAGATCAAAGCGGACGAAACACTTTCGTTTCCATATGTTTTCGGCATCGGCTCCGTTGTTATGATAGCCGGTATGCTTGTCCTTATGTTCTTTGTAAAAGAACAGGATACAAGCATTAAGCTTAAGGGAGATATGAACGCTTATGCCGACGCAAAGGCAAAACGTGCCGCCGAAAAAGCGGCAGTCAAAGCCGAAAAAGCCGCAAGAAAAGCGATAAAGCTCTCAAAGGGTGAAAAACGCAGTCTTCTTTTTATGCTTGCATGTCTTTTCTTCCTGTTCTGCGGCACGAATGCAATTACAACGTTCTTCTCTCTTTTTGCCCAGGAAATTCTGCATAAGATCACTTCCGAAGCGACGATTCTGATGCTTATTTTCGCTGTCGTCAGTGCGATTGCCGCTCTCCCCGCCGGTAAAATGGGCAAAAAAGTCGGCAGGAAAAAGACGATAATGGCAGGTCTTGCTACATTTCTTGCGGCGTTTATAGTTTTCTTCGGCATTTTCATTGCGCTTCTCGGCGGCAAAAACCTCTCAATAAGTAACTATATTACCATTAATAATGACTACACGACGATAAACGACGCAATTAACAACTACAACTCCGAAAAATCGGACGAGGCAAAGGCTGCGGGTGTAGAGCTTAAATCCGAAGATGTGCTTACCGTCGCCGGATACATTGAGTATGCAAATGCCGATGTTAAGGTTGCGGACAGTCCGTATGCGGTGTTTGAGGAGAAGCTTATCGAAAAAAGCGGCGCAAGCATTAAAGACCATATGATAAGCGATGCCGTCACCGTGCTCGGTGCCGACAACGGCATAACCTACGGTGAGGCTCTTACAAAAATATCCGATACGGTCGGCAACATCACCGGTATTCTCGGCGTGCTGATATTCCCCGTGCTTATTCTCGGCGGTGCGGCAAACATGTTCATCACGGTCAATACGCTTCCGCTTGTTCTTGAAATCGGCGGAATAGAAAAGGTCGGCACCTTTACGGGATATTATTATACCGCAACCTTCTCGGCACAGATTGCGTCCCCGATTCTCTACGGCTTTATCAGAATGTTTGCCGGTACATATATGTCGCTGTTTTACTACAGCCCCATTGTATTTGCGCTTGCAATGCTGATGCTTATATTTGTCAAACACGGCGAGGCCATTCCCGACGATATCATAAGAGAAGCGGAAGAAGCCGACGCATAAAAAGGAGTGTGAATTATGGGCGAAATGTACAACCTTATTCCTTCTCAGGAAAATATTTATCTGCTCGTGAAATTCAGCTTTCATAAGCAGATAGTTCAGGTGCCAAGCTCTGTAAGCTTTGATTATGATCTTGATTTTAATCTGATGCTTAAGGCACTTAATATCGAAATCGAACGCAATGACTGCATGAGGCTTCGGTTTAAGGAGATTGACGGCGTTATCAAAGAGTATTTTTTGCCTGAATACAAGGTAAAAAAGGTTCCGATACTCACATTTTCAACAAAAGAGCAGCAGAACGGATTTTTTGACAAAGATGCGCAGAAACCTGTTTATTTTCTTAAAGACGAGTGCTACAGAATTTTCTTTTTCCGTTCATACAACGGTTACTCCGGCATCTATTTCAATGTTTCGCACCTTGTTATGGACGCTATGGGAATATTCATATTCTATTCCGATCTCATTAGTGTCTATAAGGCGCTCAAAACCGGCTCCGAGCTGCCGCCTCCCATGTTCAAATATGAGGATTACATCAAAAACGAGCATGAAAAAATGAAAAACACCGCACGTCTCGAAAAGAGCGCGGAATTTTATAAGGAGTATTTCGCAAAGGGCGGCGAACCGACCTATGCTGGCATTCACGGTCCCGAGTTTCTCGAACGCGAGAGACGCCGCACACGCAATCCCGCGCTTAAAGTCCCCACGGCATACAGCCCGATATACGACAAATCGGCGTTTTTGATTCTCGATATAGATGCCGAAAGAGGACAGAAAATTTTGAATTTCTGCAAAGAAAAGGGCATTGCCCCCGAGCTTCTCTTCATCCTTGCAATGCGCACCTACTGCTCCGCCGTAAACTACAGAACGCCCGATGTGTTTTGCAATCTCATGTGCAGCAAGCGCATTACTTATAAGGATATGAGAATGGGCGGTTGTGTTGCGCAGACATTGCAGATAAGGACAATTATTCCGGAAACAAAGACCTTTGCCGAGGCGCTTGACGATTGCATGTCGGTCAGAAACACTCTGTTTAAGAACCTGAACTATCCGTTTACCTACGCGCGCGGAATTCTTCTTAAAATGTATAATCACAAAGTGATTCAGGGACCGTCGGCTTTCATGGTGTCGTGGCTTCCGTTTGCTCCCGAAGCAGTCGGCAATGTCGACATGGAATTCAGAACCTACAATCTCGGACGTTATTTCAATCCGCTCTATGCCATAACATTCCCGAATCCGCATACGGGCGGCATCACGATAAACTATATGTACAGATATAAGCTTGTCAGTGAGAAAAATGTCCGCTCGTTCCATGAAAATGCAGTCAATATCATCATGAAGGGAATAGAAAACCCGAACATCACCGTCAGAGAACTTCTCAATGGCGTGGTAAGATAAAAAAGCAGGAGGTAATATTATATGCTTGACAAAATAAGAAAAATACTTTGCGAATTTGTTGATATGGAGCCGGATCAGATTACGCTTGACACCGATATCCACAGCGATCTCGCTCTCAACTCACTCGAGCTTGTAAATTTTGCGGTCGAGGTCGAGGAGGAGTTTGATGTTGTCATTCCCGACAAAGAGGCAATGGGTATTCGTACGGTCGGCGACGTTATCAAGATTGTTGAAAAGTATATGAACAAATAACAGCGATGGATATTGCTTACCGCGATATTTTTGCGGCGGGTGATGAGGTCTATAAATATGCGTTTTATATGATGTCCGCTTCCCGCCGCGAAAAGTGTCTTCGTTTTCGGTCGGAGAATGACAGGAGGCGATGTATTGCCGCTGATATGCTTGCTCGCGAAATGATATCCGCAAAAACGGGCATTGAACCGTGCAGGATTCGTTTTTCCGAGGATAAAAACGGAAAACCGTTTTCCGAAAATGCCGATGCCTTTTTTAATGTCGCACATTCTGGACGTTATGTTGCGGCTGCCGTGTCCCGTTGTGGGAATGTGGGAATTGACATTGAGTGCATCAAACCGATATCTCCGTCGGTCATGCGTTTCTTCTGTTCCGAAAGCGACAGCCGATTCATTCTCGGAGACACCGACGCCACAGCAATTTCAAAAATTACGGACAGCGAAGTGCTTACCCGGTTTTTCAGGGTCTGGTGCTTCAAGGAAGCGTTTTTTAAAAAAACAGGCGAGGGAATCGGACGTCATGCTGCGGCAATAAGCTATTCGGAGCATGAAAAAAAAGAACTCA
>OMRJ01000250.1 GCA_900313475.1 uncultured Eubacteriales bacterium
CGGAATCATCAATGAAGAAAACAAAATTATCGCAAAGGCGTCCCGCAAAACGAAAGCTCCCCGCCCGGCGGAGGGTGTGTTTGACGACATGGCAGACGCGATAAAGGAAGCCATGGAGCAGGCGCAAATCACCTTTAAGGACATCGTTTCCGTAGGAGTGGGCACCCCCGGTTCCGTCAACAAAGAGGAGGAACTGATAGAATTTGCAAACAATCTCGCTTTTGAGAATGTCCCGGCATACTCATTGCTCCGTGAGCGCATAGGCTTTGACAAGGTGTATTTTGACAACGACGCGAACTGTGCGGCGCTCGGAGAAGCTGTTGCCGGCTGCGGCAGGGGCGTAAAGAACTTTGTCATGATAACGCTCGGCACGGGCGTCGGAAGCGGCATTATCGTTAACGGAAAGCTTGTCACAGGGCTTAACTACGCCGCCGGCGAAATGGGTCATATGGTTATAGTTTACGACGGTGTGGCCTGCAACTGCGGCAGAAAAGGCTGTTGGGAGAGCTACTGCTCCGCGACCGCACTCATTGTTCAGACAAAGGACGCAATGAAAAAGAATGTCGATTCTCTCATGTGGGAAATTTCCGACAACGACCTCAAAAACGTAAACGGCAGAACCGCTTTTGACGCGGCAAGAAAGGGCGACGCGGCGGCAAAAAAGGTAGTAAACGCATATATTTCCTATCTCTCCGTCGGTATCGGAAACGTTATCAACATCTTCCAGCCCGACATCGTCTGCGTCGGCGGAGGCATCGGCAACGAAAAAGAGAATCTTCTCACCCCGGTTCGTAAACTTGTTGTGGCTGAGAGATATTCGATCCACGCAAAAAAACAGTCGCAGATCTTAAGCGCCGTGCTCGGCAACGACGCAGGCATCATCGGCGCGGCATTACTTGACGAATGAGTGATCACGAATGACTTTATATGAAGATCTTAAGCTTGCTCTGTCCGCTTCGGACTGAGTGCTTAAGGAGCGCGAACCGCTCAAAAATCACTGTTCCTTTAAGATAGGCGGAGAGGCGGAGGTTTTTTTCCGTCCCTCAAACGAAAAAGCTCTTATAAAAGCACTGAAAACGGTGTCTTCGCGCGGCGACAGGCTGACCGTGCTCGGCTGCGGAAGCAACGTCCTTATTTCGGACAACGGACTTAAGGGGCTTACCGTTAACATTGCAGGCGGACTTACCGATATAATTTACCTCGGCGACGGCGTAATCGGCTGCTCGGCAGGCGTTCCGCTGACGCGGCTGTGCACATTTGCGCTTGAAAAGGAGCTGACGGGACTTGAATTTGCCTACGGCATTCCCGGCAGCGTCGGCGGCGCGGTGTATATGAATGCAGGCGCATACGGCGGAGAAATAAAGGATGTTCTGCTGTCGGTAAGAAGCGTTGCGCGCGACGGAAGCGACCTCGGAGAAACACCGGCGAACGAAATGAAGCTGTCATACAGAAACACGCCGTTTATGACGAACGGCAGAATCGTCACCGCCGCATATTTTCAGCTCAGGCACGGCGAACGCGATGAAATTCTCGCTGAGATGAACGAGCTGATGAACAGGCGCAAAACATCGCAGCCGCTTGAATATCCGTCCGCAGGCTCGACCTTCAAGCGTCCCGAAAACGGTTATGCAGCCGCGCACATAGACGAGTGCGGACTGAAGGGTCACTCGCACGGCGGAGCACAGGTCAGCACAAAGCACGCGGGCTTTGTAATAAACACGGGCGGCGCAACATGCGAAGACGTGCTGTGCCTCATGGATGAAATCAAAAAAACAGTTCTCGAAAAGCACGGCGTCGAGCTTACACCCGAGGTCGAATACCTCTCGGACTGAATTTTGTCTGCTGACAGTCACACAGCACGGATTTTACATCAGTTTCGAATTGTTGATTCCGAATTTTCATAAGGATACCGTATGTCATTTTCAAGCGACGTAAAAAAAGAACTTCTCACGGTTGAAAACACTCCCTGCTGTGATATTGCGCAAAGCTACGGTGTTTTGCTTTTCGGCAGGGCTTTTTCAAAAACCGAAATTTCAATACTTACCGAAAACAGCGACGTTGCCTCCGTTTACGCAAAGGCAATAAGCATTCTTTCGGGCATATCCCCCGACATCAGCATAAGCGATGCCGGGAATTTCAGCGTTAACGTCACCGACCGAAAAGTAATTTCAACAATTCTCGAAAATCTCGGTCTGGGTGACGGAACACTCAAAAAACGCGTCAATTTTGCCGTGCTCGGCAGTGAATGCTGCTTTTCGGCTTTCATCCGCGGCGCTTTTCTCGCGTGCGGCACGGTAACCGACCCCGCAAAGGAGTATCACCTTGAATTTTCGTCTTCGTCGCGCGGTCTGTGCGAGGATCTCATAAAAATATTCGATGAAACGGATATTGAGCCGAAGTGCACCGTCCGAAACGGTTCATATGTCGTCTATATCAAAAAAAGCTCCGAAATCGAGGACACTCTGTCTTTTATGGGAGCGACGGAGAGCAGCATGTCGCTAATGGGCGCTAAAATGTATAAGGACGTGCGCAACACCGTAAACAGGCGTGTCAATTTTGAAAACGCGAATTTAGCACGAAGCGCCAACGCCGCTGCGAGGCAGTATGAAGCGATATGCTTCATTCGTGACAGCGCGGGACTTGATTCGCTGCCCGACGAACTGCGTTTGACAGCACAGGCGCGGCTTAACGCTCCCGAACTGTCGTCTGCGGAAATTGCCGCAATGCTGCCCGAAAAAATTTCAGTGTCAGGCGTAAACCACCGATTCAGACGTATCGCGGAGACAGCCGACCGACTGCGCAAAAAAAAGGAAAAATCAAAGGATTGACAAATTATGTATATTTCAGACACTGTTTTCACATCCGCACCGAACCCCACGGGGCGCACGGACAGAGAAAACGCCGTCTATGCACTTCTCGAAAAGCTTGGGATTGCTTTTGAGGGGCTTGACCACGACCGCGCGGACACAATGGAAATATGCGAGCATATCGAAAAAAAGCTCGGCGCGGAGATATGCAAAAATCTTTTTCTCTGCAACCGTCAGCAGACCGACTTCTATTTGCTGCTGATGCCCGGAAAGAAAATTTTTAAGACGAAATATTTGTCGGAACAAATAAATTCGTCACGTCTTTCGTTCGGCAGCGGCGAACAAATGGAGATGCTTCTCGGCGTAACGCCCGGTTCCGCGACCGTGCTCGGCATGATGAACGATAAAGAAAAACGCGTCCGGCTGCTCATTGACCGCGATTTGCTCAAGAACGAATTTACAGGGTGTCACCCGTGCGTAAACACCTCCGTCGTGAAATTGCGCACCGCCGACATTACGGACATTCTTCTGCCCGCTCTCGGCGTAACGCCGACGTATGTCGAGCTGCCGAACATTCTGCCGGGAGAATAAACGACAACACCTCGCGAACTGTCGAAAAACGCAAGCAAGGCTGACGGGATTCGAACCCATGTCGCCCGTCAGTGCCCCTTTTCGGCACTTTTCGCCCTTTTCGTCTTGACTTGCGTCAGCAAG
>OMRJ01000241.1 GCA_900313475.1 uncultured Eubacteriales bacterium
AAATATCGTCCGTATGCAGGGACGGCGGAAAAATTTTAATAAACGGTACAAGCCGTGCGGATGCCGTTATTGTCGCATGCGGCGGCAAAGCCGCAGCCGTTCACGGCAGTGACGGAAGTTTTTTTTCTGTTTTGCATTCTCTCGGTATAAAAACCTCTGAATTTTATCCCGCACTCACTCCGATTTGCATTGCCGATTTTACAAAGGCACTCAAAGGAATCCGGGCGGAGGGAAAATTAACCGTTAAGCAAAGAGGAACCGTAACAGCTTCCGAAAGAGGCGAATTGCAATACACGGATTACGGAATTTCGGGAATTCCTGCCATGCAGGTTTCGGGACGGATCGCGCCGCTGCTTAAAAACGGAACGCCTGTTTATGTTTTTGTTGACAGCGCTCCGTCGATTGAAGCCGATGAATTGAAAAAATACATTTCGGAAATGCTTAAAACGGATCCGATGCGTCCTCTTGAAATGCTGTTATCCGGCATAATGCCGAAACGGCTTGCGGCTTTTTTGTTGAACGAACTGTCTTTTAAAACGGAAAAACCGCTTAAAACCGTTAATCCTGCGGCGATTGACAAAATTGTAACTGCTGTTAAAAACAAGAAATATACGGTAAGCGGAGTCAAAGGTTTTGCCGACGCACAGGTAACAGTCGGCGGCGTTCCTGCAGCGGAGCTTTTCGCAGATACGCTTGAATTAAAAAAAGTAAAACATATGTATATCTGCGGTGAAGCTGTCAATGTTGACGGCGATTGCGGCGGTTATAATTTGCAGTGGGCATGGAGCAGTGCCTACGTCGCCGCTTCATCTGCAGTCGGGGAGTTAGCAAATGCTCAGAATAAATGAAATTTCGGTGCCTCTCGGCGCCGACAGGGAACAGATAGTCAAAGCTGCGGCGTCTGCCGTCGGAATAAAACCGAGTGATATAACCTGTTTTGAAATATCGAGAGAATCCATTGATTCGAGAAAAAAGAATAACATTAAAATGATATATTCCGTCAATATTGAAATTGACGGTGATGAACGGTCAGTTGCATCGCATTTTTCTCCAAACAAAGTTTGTTTTTGTGAGAAATACCGCTATGAAATGCCCGAATGCAAACGTACCTCGCGCTTTCGTCCCGTAATTGTCGGTTTCGGTCCGGCAGGGATGTTTTCGGCACTTATTCTTGCGCACGCGGGATTGCGTCCGATTGTGATTGAACGCGGCAACGACGTCGATACCAGAACAAAGGATGTTTACGGCTTTTGGACAAGCCGTCGCCTCAACACAGCATCAAATGTACAGTTTGGTGAGGGTGGCGCAGGTACGTTTTCCGACGGAAAACTGACAACGGGAATTAAAGACGGCAGATGCAGATATGTCCTTGAAACCTTTGCCGCGCACGGTGCTCCGGAGCAGATTTTGTATTCGGCACATCCGCATATAGGAACGGATAAGCTGGCGGGAGTTGTTAAAAGTATACGAAAAGAAATAATTTCGCTCGGCGGCGAAGTTCGTTTTTCGTGTTGCCTTAAGGATATTTATAAGGCAAACGGATATATTCAGGGAATATGCTTTTCGGATGAAAACGGAAGCGACACCGATTTTGAAACGGATACGCTTATTCTATGCGTGGGGCACTCCGCTCGTGATACCGTTCAAATGCTTTGGTCGCATGGTATAAACATGGAGCGAAAGGCTTTTTCCGTCGGCGTCAGGATAGAACATCCGCAGGAACTAATAAATAAGTCTCTGTTTGGTAAGGAGTGGAACAATCCGCTTTTGGGCGCCGCAAATTACAAGCTTGCAAATCATCCGCCTCACGGCAGGGGCGGCTACACTTTCTGTATGTGTCCCGGCGGCACGGTTGTTTGTGCGTCATCAGAGGAAAACAGAGTGGTTGTTAACGGAATGAGTGAATTTGCCCGTGACGGCAGAAATGCCAACTCCGCCATTCTCGTAGGTATTGAGCCGGAGCATTTTCCGTCGGAACATCCGCTGTCCGGTATCGAGCTTCAGAGAATTATCGAGAGCAAAGCATTTAATCTCGGAGGACGCGATTACACGGCACCGGCACAACTCGTCGGAGATTTTCTTAAAGGCATTCCGTCAAAAAAACTCGGCGAAGTTAAACCTACGTGTACAACGGGTGTGTCACTCGGAGATATCCGCGGAGTTTTGCCGAAAGAAGTTACGGATTCAATCGGGCTTGCACTCGTCGCTTTTGACAAAAAACTGGACGGCTTTGCGCTCCCGGATGCGGTGCTGACCGCACCGGAGAGCAGAAGCTCCTCTCCCGTAAGAATAGTCAGAGATGAATTCCGTCAGGCAAGCATCAAGGGAATTTTTCCGTGCGGAGAGGGTGCCGGTTACGCCGGAGGAATTGTTTCCGCTGCCGTTGACGGAATAAGAACCGCAGAAGCTGTTCTGAGTGATTGTGTCGATGACTGTTGACATTTTTTATTCAAAAAAAATTTATTTTTCATCGGAAAGGAAAAATAATTATGAATACTCTTGCACTTGTTGTTCCATGCTTTAATGAGCAGGACGTAATCGCAATGTTTTACGATGAGGTATCAAAAGTTACGTCATCTCTGTCGGCGGAATATTCAACCGAGATAGTTTTTGTAGACGACGGCAGCTCCGACAATACGCTCAAGCTGATAAAAGATCTCGCCCTTCGCGACCCCATGGTAAAATACATCTCTTTTTCACGAAATTTCGGCAAAGAAGCCGCAATGCTCGCAGGAATGAACTACGCAGTAAAAGCCGATTTTATCGGTATTATGGATGCCGATTTGCAGCATTCTCCCGATCTTATCCCGCAAATGCTTGATTATGTTACGGCAGGCGGTTATGATGTTGCCGCCGCAAGGCGTTCCGACAGAGACGGAGAAAATAAATTCAAGAGCTTTCTCTCCCAATCTTTTTATAAAGTAATAAATAAGATAAGTGACACAAAAATAAGTGAGTCCGCACAGGATTTCCGCATTATGAAAAGCAGCGTTGTCAAAGCAATTCTCACTATGCCCGAAAAAATCAGATTTTCAAAGGGTATATTCAGTTGGGTCGGGTTTAATGTAAAATGGATAGATCATGCAAACCGTGAGCGAGCCGCAGGGCAGACCAAGTGGTCGGTTTCAAAGCTTATGAAATATGCTGTTGACGGCATTCTCGGTTTTACATCGTTTCCTCTCAGAATAAGCTTTTTTGTCAGCGCTTTGTTCACGTTTTGCAGCCTTGTCGGCTTAATATATGCGCTGATACGCAACATAATAAACAGCGATTATATTTGCAGTATGCCCTTGACCTTGGCTGCGATATTTTTTGTCGGAGCCGGAATATGTGTTTCTTTGGGTATTCTCGGAGAATATATTTCGAGAGTATACACGGAAGTCAAGGACAGACCCGAATATGTCATAGCACAAACAAACACAAGAAATAAGTTCTACGGAACGGAAGGAGCAGAATAATTATGGTTATCACAAAAGAAACAAAAATCGGAGCAATTCTTGAGGCAGATGAAGGCGTTGCACCTTTCTTTCTCAATATGGGTATGCATTGCCTTGGCTGTCCGTCTGCAAGAAACGAGACGGTCGAACAGGCATGCATGGTTCACGGCGTTGATGCCGATGAACTCGTTGAAGAAATCAACACGTATCTTTCATCAAAGTAATGTCTTTTATCAGCCCGCGATTGAAAAAGGCGGCTGAAATGGTGCTGAAAGGTGTCCCCGTCGTTGACGTGGGCACCGATCATGCCTATTTGCCCGCATATCTCATAATAAACGGTACTGTTCCGTCGGCGAGTGCAGGTGATATCGGCATAAAACCGCTTAAAAACGCCGCACAGACGCTTGCACGTTACGGAATCGAAGACAAGGTCAGGCTGTCTGTTTCAGACGGTCTGAAAAATATCGACATACCGTCGAAAGCAAATATTACCGTTTGCGGAATGGGAGGCACTCTTATTTCACAAATTCTTAATGACAGCAGAGACAGAATTTCTCGCAGCGGAATAAGGCTGATACTTCAGCCGATGACCCGCTCGGAAGATGTGCGTGCATGGTTGTGCGAAAACAGCTTCGGTATCATATCGGAGGCATGTGTGCGTGACAGCGGCAGAGTGTACTGTTGTATAGCTGCGGAATATTGCGGAAAAACACACGGGAACAGTCCCGGTTTTTATCGATTCGGACTTATCAACGGAGACAGTGAAGAAGAACGGATTTACATAAATGCACAAATTAAACGGGTCAGAACCCGTTACAATGCAATTGCGGACAGCGATATCCGACGCGAAGAAATTTCAATGTTAGAATCGGTTATCTCATACTATGAAAGCAGGTACGGCAAATGACCGTTAAAGATATTTTTGATTACATAAACAGCTTTGCTCCGTTTGAAACTCAATCGGAGTGGGACAATGCGGGCATTCTTGCGGGATCTCCGGATGCGGAGGTTACCGCTGCGGTTGTCGGACTTGACGTTACTCCGCATGAAATTGCGCTTGCCGTAAAAGAAAAAGCTGAACTTATCATTTCACACCATCCGCTGATTTTTAAACCTGTAAAACGGATTTTATCCTCGGATATTTCTTATCTGACAGCAGAAAATCACCTTAATGTTATCTCTGCACACACGAATTTTGACAAAGCATCCGGGGGAGTAAACGATCTGCTGTGCGAAGCAGTCGGTTTAGAGTATAAAAAATTGTCCGGTGATATTGCGGACGGTTTTTTGAATATCATGTGCTGTCCGAACGGTTTTTCCGCGTTCGAATTTGCGGAATTGCTGTCAAAGAAGCTTTCCGCCTCGGTACGCTTTGCCGATTCAAAGCATAAGATTTCGAAAATTGCGGTTTGTTCGGGTTCGGGCGCAGAGTTCCTTGATGATGCAGCTGCATTGGGCTGCGACGCATTTTTGACAGGGGATTCGTCATATCACGATTTTTTGAATGCAAAAGAAATGGGAATTTCACTTTTTGCCGCGGGTCATTTTGAAACTGAAAACCTTGCAGCCGCGTCACTTGCCGAACGGCTGTCGGCAAATTTTCCGGAAATTAAATTTATTGTTTCGGACAGGCAGCCGCCTGTTATAACGGTGGGATAAATGGCTATAGACGGTTTATTTTTACATTTCATAAAAAAAGAAATTGAAGATTTTGCAATTGGCGCAAAGGTTGATAAGCTTTATCTTCCTACGAAACATGAGCTTGTGATGCTTTTGCGCACAAGAACGCAAAACAGACGTCTTTTTATTTCGGTTTCGGGAAACGCTCCGAGAATAAATTTCACGGAATATGCCCCCGAAAACCCTGCAAATCCGCCCATGCTTTGTATGCTGTTAAGAAAACAGCTTTCGGGTGCGGTCATCACGGGAATAAGGCAGCTCGGTTATGACAGAGTCCTGTTTATTGATATGGAAGCATCAAATGAGATAGGCGACAGAGTTAAACGAACGCTTGCAGTCGAGATAATGGCGCAGTACAGCAACTGTATTTTGCTCGACGGGGAAGGAACGATTATAGACTCATTGAAGCGGGTTGATGCTTCGAAATCGTCTTTTCGTGAGATTCTGCCGCAGAAAAAATATGTCCTGCCTCCTTCTCAAGATAAGCTCAATCCCGAAACAACACCTGCAAACGATATTTGCCGTAAAGTGTTGAGCTTTACAGATAAAAAAATGTCTTCCGCGTTAGTCGCCGCGGTCAGCGGAATGTCGCCGTTGACTGCAAAGGAAATTGCTTACCGCGTTTCTCTCGGTGACCCTTTTATATCTGAAATAAGCGTAGGTGTAAAGGAAAGGCTTTTACATGAAATCGGCATATTAAAGCATTACATTTCGGAAGGCTCCGCTCCGTGTTATGTCATTTCCGACAACGGGGAACCGCTTGAATTTTCATTTATGCCCCTTACCTCGTTTGCCGATAAGGGCAGAATTGTCACCGATGAGTCTCTTTCGAATATTCTCGACCTCTTTTATGTAAATAAAGAAAAATTGCTTCGTGCCCGTTCCAAAGCGGAGGATTTATTTCGTACGGTCAACAACCTTGTCGAACGTATTTCCAAAAAGATCAATAATCTGCGTGAGGAGCTTGCAAATGCCGAGGATGCCGAAACAAAAAGGATTTATGCAGAACTGATAAACGCAAATCTTTATTCTTTGAAAAAGGGCGAAACGCAATATAAAGTTGCGGATTATTATGATAACTATATTATAAAAACAATTCCTGCGCTTTCCCATCTTTCTCCCGCGCAAAACGCGCAAAAATACTACAAAGAATACAGAAAAGCACAAACGGCTAAAAAAATTCTTGCGGAACAGATCGAAACTGCACTGGCGGATCTGGAGTATCTCGCTTCCGTGCGCGATGAACTGTCCCGTGCGGAAACTGAGCGGGAATTGAACGAAATCCGCGCCGAGCTTTCTTTTTCCGGTTTCTTAAAAAGCAAAACCGGCACGAAAAATAAGAAAAATGCCCCTATGAAGCCGCTTGAGTTTGTGTCTCCGAACGGACTCAAAGTCTATGTCGGCAGAAACAACACACAAAACGATAATTTAACGTTCAGGCTTGCACACAAAAACGACATGTGGTTTCACGTACAGAAAGCACCCGGTTCTCACGTTGTGCTTTCGTGTTCGGAAACGGAACCCGCAAACACGGATATTGAGTTTGCCGCAATGACTGCGGCTTGGTTCTCCTCAGTGCGACAACGCGGTACCGTTGAAGTCGACTGCACAAAGATTCGCAATCTGAAAAAGCCGCTGGCAGCACGTCCCGGTTTTGTAATATATCATGTATATTCCACTCTTTGTGTTAGGCTGACGGGATTCGAACCCATGTCGCCCGTCAGTGCCCCTTTTCGGCACTTTTCGCCCTTTTCGTCTTGACTTGCGTCAGC
>OMRJ01000240.1 GCA_900313475.1 uncultured Eubacteriales bacterium
GATATGTTGAGATAGGCAGCCATACATACGATCTGCATGCGCTCGGAACACGGCGCGGTTGCAAAATCAGGAAAGGAGAATCGCCTGAGCAATATAAAGCTCTGCTTAAAGACGATCTTGCACGGCTGCAAAACGCTTTGAGTGAAAATTGCGGCGTTGCGCCGCGCGTTTTTGCATATCCGTTCGGTGAATGCTGCGACGAATCGCGCGAGGTGCTGTCGGAACTGGGCTTCTCCGCGGCATACAACTGCCGCGAAAAAGTGAATACCGTCCGCCGTGACACCGACCTCTACCGGCTTTGCCGTATAAACCGCGCGGGGCATTTATCGACGGCTGAATTTATGTCAAAATGGGGCATTTAGAAAGAAACAAAAAAACAGCGCATTATTTCAGCAGACCGTCAATCGCGTTTTTATAATATTCGTCCGGACGGTCCTTTACAAGATACACATGTTTTCCGTTCGGATTTTCTTCAAATGTATTTTCGCCGGTATTTTCGTCGACCGATGCGGTTCCGCGCACAGTCGTGTATCCGGCTTTTTTTTCGTCGCCGATGAGAGCAGTAAGCACAAGCATCGGATCCCATGCGAATCTGCCGTGCGGAGAACCGTGATCCTCCAGCACGCGGTACAGCACGCCGTTTCGGTCGGCATGACCGCCCGCAATAACGGTTTCGCCGACCTCAAAGCCCAAAAACGTTATCGGAACAGGCGAATTGAGACAAACGTAATGACCGCCGCATGCCGAACGGACATTGCGCGCAAAGTTGTTTTCACGTCCGGGGGAATCATTCCATTTTCCCGCCATCATCCAAATTTTATCGACCTTTTTGCGAAAAAGCTCCGGCGCAAGCTTCATTGCGCGAGCCAAAACCTGCGGATAACCGATCTCTATTATCTCAGCAGTGCCCTCAAGCGAGGAGAGAATGTCGACGTACATTTCCGCTGCGTCGGGCGCCGAACCGTTGCAGGGTACGTTGTCCGTCATCAGCGCAAGACGCCGCTGATACGGCGGATGTCCGCCGAAGTCGGTCGCGTCGCGGTCGATTCCTATCGGGATGCCGCTTACGCCGAAGCATCTCAAAAAATTCGTGAGCGACGCAACGGAATATTCCATACACGCGTTGATTCCGATTCCGAGCAGCTCCGTCTCTCCGGCAGCCGCGGACTTTGCCGCCAATGCCAAAGCGACCGCATCGTCGCAGTCCGTCCACCAGTCGGTGCCGATTATAAACTTCCTCATATGTTCTTCCTCTCTCAAAAAAATTTGTCTTTTCGACAACAGGATATTATCAGAATATTATATAAGTTAAAATATTATACGGCATAATCAGGAGCAAATCACCATAAAAACGGCAGCGGAGGGCAGGCTTATAACGCAGCCGCATATTTTTTTTTGCTTTTTTTTATAAATATTGCACCGCTCAGATACGTCTCTGTCAGAAATTCCGCCATGGCCGCGGGAGCGATGCGCATGCCGTCGTCCATCCATTCCAGAATCGCAAAAAGAAAACCTGAAATCGCGAATGTGGTAAGATAAAACCTCGGATCGTCTTCATCATACAAGGTTCTTGAATTCGGAATCGTTTTCTTCAGTTCGCTTCGGATCTTATTGGCAAGCTCGTTGTTGCAGGCGTTTGCCGTGACAAATTTACACACAATATAGTTTTGCCGGCAAAACTCCATGTATTTTGTCAGGTACTGCACGAATTCCTCCTTTTTTGAAAAAGAAAAGCTTGTCAAAACAATGCTCCGCACGAAGGTTTCAAAAACTTCATTTTCGGTCTGCCGCAAGAGATCGTTGATATCCTCGTAATAAAAATAAAATGTTGAGCGGTTGATATCCGCTTTTTGCACGATCTCCGCGACCGTAATTTTATCTATGCTCTTTTCCTCCATTATCTGAAACAATGCGTTGCGGATAGCCTGCTTTGTTTTTCTGATTCTTTTGTCCCCCGTGTTCAACGGCTTGCGCTGCTTGCTTTTGGAATAATAATCCGACATTTTTTCTTTCTCCCTTTCTCATCCGATAAGTTTATATTTCACTGTTGGATATCCAATGTTTTCTTGCAAAGATAACGGTTGCTTTCTTTAATCACTTTTAATATAATTGGAACAACGGTCTGTGTCAATATATTTTTGCAGACGTTATCCAACGTTAAAATAATTTGTGTAAAATACCGCTTCGCGGTTCTATGATATGTTGGATAAATTAAGGAGTGAAAAATGAAAATCGGAATCCCGAGAGCGGGTATGTACTACCGTTACGGCGTTTTGTGGGAGGAATTCTTCAAAGCGCTTGGAATCGAATATGTTTTAAGTCCCGAAACAAACAAAAGTATTTTGGAACACGGCTCGGCAATCATGGCGGACGAGAGCTGCCTTGCTTCAAAAGTTTATATGGGTCATGTGAGTTATCTTTTAGATAAATGCGACTGCCTTTTCATTCCGTGGCTTTCCAATTTCGGGGAATACGGAATTAACTGTACGCGTTTCCGTGCTTTTCCGGCTATGACGGCAAATCTGTTTAGAGATCGTTCGCCGCAGATACTCACCTATGCAATTGACTTCTCCGGAACGCAGGACATGAAGCACGCCGGAGATGAGGAAACCGCCTTTTTAAGCATGGCTGAGGCACTCAATAAAAGCAAAAAGCAGGTTCGCGAGGCATACCGTACGGCAAAGGAGCTTTCGGAGCGCGCATTTGCGGACAAGGTAAAAGAAGCGGAGCGTCTTGCCGACGGAAACGGCAAAAAAATACTGTTGGTCGGGCATGATTACTGCATTCACGACGATTATATCGGAAAACCCATTCTTCGTGCGCTGAACGGATACGGCGTTACGGTTATCGACGCGAATCTTACCGACCGAAAGAAAGCGCAGAACGATTTTCTGAAGCTGTCCGACGGCACGCTTCCGTGGATAGTCAGCCGCGAGCTGCTCGGCGGAATCGTGCGGTATAAGGACCGTGTAGACGGCATCGTCCTTCTTACCGGATTTCCGTGCGGACCGGATTCCATCGTAAACGATGTCATCAAGCGGGAGATCGACGATTTGCCTGTTTTGTATCTGCTGCTCGACGGTCAGGACGGAATGGCGGGAGTTGAGACACGAATCGAAAGCTTTATTGACGTCCTGAGCTTTTGGAATGCGGAGGTGGCACGGCAATGAAAAATAAAGACACGGCAAAAAAGAAAATATCTTTTTCTCAATTCGGACATTATAACGTACTGTTCGAATATTTTATCCGACACGGCGTGGAACAGGACTATGTGGCGCCGCCTGCCATTACCAAACGCACCATGGAGCTTGGCAACCGCAACAGTCCCGATTTTGTATGCTCGCCCTTCAAATTCACTCTCGGCTGCTTTCTGGAGGCAATCGAGGCAGGTGCCGATACCATCGTGCAGGTGGGCGGCGTAGTGGCATGCCGCTTAAAGTATTACGGCTCGCTGCAGAAAAAAATCCTCAGCGATCTCGGATATGATATAAACTTCGTCAATCTCGCGAATGCCGACCGTAATAATCCCAAGACCTTTATATCTCTGCTCAAGCAGCTTAATCCGTGCTGCTCACTGCCAAAGGTTCTTCATACGGGCATTACGGTGCTTGCCATGCTTGAGGCTCTTGACCGAACACAGGCAACACTGAACAAAAACGTGGGTTTTGAGCTTAACGACGGAGATTACGACCGGGCATTCGGAAGATTCCTGAACAGCCTGAGAAACTCGAAAAACAATGTTTTCTCGGTAATGCGAATTTATAATCGAACAAAAAAAGAGATGGCGGCGATACCCGTCGACATGCCCGAGGATCCCATTCGCATCGCAATAATCGGCGAATACTATACGGTAATGGACGATTACAGCAGCCACAACATCGAAAAGAAAATGGCAAAATACGGCATGTGCGTTGAGAGATGGATGAATGTTTCCAACACGCTGGTGCATTACTCGGCTCCGAAACGGCGCAAAGTCATTCGTGATTATGTAAAGTATGACATGGGTGTTACCACCACGTCCAACATCGGCTTTGCTCTTGACTGTGCAAAACGTGGCTTTGACGGGATCATTCACCTGAAATCCTTCGGCTGCACTCCGGAAATCGACGCTATGCCCGTGCTGCGGAACATAAGCTCCGATTATAACGTGCCTATTCTGTTTTTCAGCTTTGACTGTCAAAATGCCGATACCGGAATCGAAACACGGCTGGAGGCATTTTACGATATGATAAAGATGAAGAAGGAAAATGAAAAGAGGAAGAAAAAATGAAAAATGCGTTCATGGGAATCGATGTCGGTTCCATCTCAACAAAAGGAACAATCATTGATGAGAACGACAACCTGCTTTGCGGGGAATACATTTACACTAAGGGAAATCCGCTGGAGGCGGTGAAAAAGCTGCTTCATCTTCTGGAGGCGCAATTCGACGCCGAGAACTACCGAATTGCCGCCGTCGGCACTACCGGCAGTGCAAGAAAGCTCATCGGAGCTGTGCTGAACGCCGCAGTGGTAAAGAACGAAATTACCGCTCACGCAGTAGGAACAACTAACATCCATCCCGATGTAAGAACGATATTCGAAATCGGCGGGCAGGATTCCAAAATCATCATTCTCCGCGGCGGTGTCGTAACCGATTACGCAATGAACACTCTCTGCGCAGCCGGTACGGGCGCATTTATCTCCAATCAGGCGGCGCGGCTTGATATCGCCGTTGAGGACTTCGGCGAAACAGCACTGAAATCCACGGATCCCACGCCGATAGCCGCACGCTGCACGGTGTTTGCGGAATCCGACCTTGTACACAAGCTGCAAATCGGGTGCAGCAAGGAGGATATTGCGGCGGGGCTTTGCCGTGCCATTGTGCTGAATTATCTGAACAACGTTGCCAAGGGTAAAAAAATCGAGCCTCCCGTTGTCTTTCAGGGCGGTGTCAGCAAAAACATCGGCGTCGTAAAGGCATTCGAAAGTGAAACAGGATACGATATAATCGTCGATAAAAACGGGCATCTGGCAGGCGCCTACGGAGTGGCTCTGCTCGCCAAGCGCTCGGGCGTGATTCGCCCCTTCGATTTCGGCATAACCGACGTGGATTTCAAAATTACCGGCAAGAGCTGCGGCAAATGCGCAAACAACTGCGAGGTAATATGTGTTTACAAGGAAGGCTCCCTCGTTGACAGCTGGGGAAACCGCTGCGAGCGCGGGGCTGTTGCCGTCGGACGTTGAGCGGTGAACGCGATGTGAAAAGAATGCGGAAATCGCCGCCGGGAAAGAAAAACTCAAATCGGGAAAGAAAAACTCAAATCAAGATAAAACACATAATACGAACATAAGAAAATGCCGTCACGGGATTCTGTGGCGGCAGTTTGTTATGCATATAGATTATTATTTGATTATGTGATATAATCAGTTTAATTTATCAAAATAAAAGAGGTAAAAAGCCGAATGGATATTTCCTTTAAGACAGGCAATGAAAAGTTTAATTACAGAGTATGTGCTATGATAATTTCCGACGGCAAAATTTTAGCAATGCACGATGAACGGACTCCGTATTACTATTTGCCCGGCGGAAGGGTTGCAATAGGAGAAACTGCGGAAAATGCCGTTATCAGAGAGATTCGTGAGGAATTAGGTGTAACACCTAAGATTGTTCGCCCTGTTTGGCTGAACCAAGCATTTTTTACCGAAGATGTCGACAAGCTGCATTACCACGAATTGTGCATTTATTTTTTAACGGATATAACGGATACCGATTTATTATCGCGGGGTAAAAATTTCACAACAAACGAGGGGGATCGCATATACACCTTTGAGTGGTTGGAGTTTGCTCAATTAAAGGATGAATACTTTTATCCGGTATTTTTGAAAAAAGATATTTTCAATATTCCGGATGTTTTTACTGTTCGCACAGAAACCGAATAAGAAAATGCCTGTTTTCAGGGCTTAAATGTCACTTGATTTTTGCGCCGCAGCAGACAAAGAAAAGGAAATTTTCAGTCCGACTTTGATTATGCGGTCACGGAAAATGTGATCCTCTTAAAAAAAGTAATTAAGCACCTGAAACAGCAAAAAAATGACCGGGAGCGGAGAATAAACTCTGCTTTCGGTCGTTTTGTGGTCGAAGTGCGGAGACTCGAACTCCGTGCCTCTTGGTCCCAAACCAAGCGCTCTACCAGGTGAGCTACACCTCGAAATGCATGTTTGTGTGTTTAAAAATCGCTGTGTAAGTTCGCTGCGCGTCCGTAAATGCATGCACAATGTTTAGTCGGGCGCGTTCACAACTTCCCGTTTCTCGCATTACCGTTTCGTTTATGTTGTCGTCTGTCCGGCACGGCGAACAGCTTCACCCAACCGCGCGCCGCTGCCGCTCAAAAAGCAGTCCACGAACAAAAAAACGCCGACGGACAAAGTAAAAAAACAGCGTGTGATAATATATCATAAAATCAACTGCTTGTCAAGAATGCGAAAAACGGGCAGCGATAACCGTGCACGGAAAAGCCGCGGTGCTCCGTCGGAAAAAAAGAAGGAACAGCGTCCGCGCAAAACATGGAGCATAGCGCGGCTGAACACCTTGTTCAATTCGGAAAAATCATGCGGTAAAGTAATTGTCGGCGGCAACCAGACGGGCGCGGAGCGCTGCAGCGAGAGCATGCGCGTTTTCGTCAAACGTAGCAAAGCGGGTTATTCTGCCGAACGAATCGGAGTAGGTCACGGCGCCGTCCGCAAAATTGCGCTTGATTGCGGAGCCGTATTTTTCTTTGAATCGGGCAAACGATGACATATTTTCATTGCCGGCATCGGAGATAACCGGTACGGCTTCGACACTTTTTTCGGTTTTGTCCCCGTCGTTCTCTGCGGTTTCGGTTTCGGCCTCAGCCGCGGCTTCGGCTGCGTGCGGAACAGTCGTTCCCTCCTCCGAAACGGTTTGGTCGCTCTCCTCGGTGTCGCTTTCGGCACAGAGGTTCATTATTTTTTCGGAACTTAACGCATAAACATAGCGCGTTTCGGTCATAAAATCGGAATTGTGCAGCAATGCGGAAAGAATATCGCTTTTCATTATTTTCTGCGCGAAATTCGGCTGCGAATCCGGACGGAGTATTCCGTCGCAGACGGTGGGAATATGAATCGAAATTTTTCCGTCCGACTCAAAAAGAAGGCTGTCTGCGTCCACGGTGTCGGAAAGTCCCATGGCACAGTACAGAATCATAAACCGTGCAAACCTTGCGGTATCGACGCGTTCCTTTATTTTTTCGTACGCCGCTCCCGATGAAAGCACCTCGAGAAGCCCGTCACGCAGGTCGGCTGTTTTTTCCGACAGCGCGTCCGGCGCGGAACGGACTGCGTAAAGACCGAGATATTCGCCGTCGAGCCAAACCTCCGCCATGTCGTATGCGGGTGCTTCGCTTATTCCGAGACGGTCGGCGGCATTATAAACAAGCGGCGTGCGCATCAATGCGGGATCGGCCGCGAGAGACAAAAGCAAAAGCTCAGCGGAATCGGATGAGAACAGCTTTTTTCCGTCGGGCAGAGTCAGGTTATATGACTTCTTTTTTGTATCTTCGTAAAGCCCGGCGTCGGTCAGCGTGACGGCTGCTTCTTCAAGCCGGACGGCTTGACCGTCGGTCGCGGAGAGCACGGCGGAGCCGTTTCTGCCCGAGGAAATGTAAATATTTTTTCCGTCGCTCTTGCGCAGAGTCAGCTTTTTCAGCGCGGAATTTATACGTTCGGCGTAATCGTCAGTCTCTTTTTGAGACAGCAAATCGTAATTTTTGACACCGTATACCGTTGAATCCAGCTTATCGCGAATTGCGGCAAGTGATTTTGCGCCGTTCCCGCCGTAATAAACGGAAACATATTCGGGAATCTCTTTCAGGGCTTCATCAAGCGCGGATTTATCGGCGGCATCCGTCTCAAATGAATAAGAACATACCTTACAGACAAAAAGGCGCTTTCCAGTATAGGACACACTCTCGCTGAAATCGTGCCCTCTTGCGGGAAGAACCTCGTTTTTTTTCTCTCCGCACGACGAACACACATACGTCGCCTCGCCGTCATTCAGGCAGGTGTTTTCCTTCGTGACGAGCCTTTCGCCGAAGGTGTGATCTTTTGTAACGGTAAGCACCGCTCCGTCCGTCGTCATACTCGCGCCGTTCAGATCGGTTACGGTGCAGCGGTAAACATTGCCGTTCATCGACATGTCGGTGACAAGCGAAAGCCGGCTGCCCACATTACCTTTTATTTTGGCGACTGTTCCGTTCGGGGATGTATACTCCCAAGAATACTCAAGTCCTTTGCCGTTTGCAACGACATTGAAAACCGCCGGATATCCGTTTTCAACGGTAATTCCGTTCGGCGACGACGTAACGGACAGAGGAATATCGGGCGTAAAAAAGCGTTCGTATATCCTCGAACCGAAAACAAATGCAAAAAGAGCCGCCGCGAGCACGACAGCCGCCGAAACAACGGCAATGACTATTCTCTTTTTGCTTTTGTTTGCTGTCATTTTTAAATCAACCGCTTTGCTTTTTTGAATAATTTTGTTTTTATACTCCGTAAAACTGTGTGATGTGCCGATGCCGGCATTGTCTTTAGTTTATCTTTAGGAAATAAATTCAAAGCTGCTTCGGCTCTGCTTCGGCGTTGCTTCGGCGTTGCTTCGGCGTTGCTTCGGCTCTGCTTCGGCTCTGCTTCGGCGCTGCTTTTATATGAGCCGCCGTAAATCCAAGCACCGGGAGCATCAAAGCTTTATTCTGCAGTCATAGTCGGAAACACCCGTTTTTCCTATGGTAGATACTACCATATCTCTGATGTCGGTTTTTGTCCCTTTTGCACCGAGTTTTTTCTCGATCGGGCGAATAAGCGGATAAATTCTGTCGAAAACACCCATTATCGCCTCATATTCGGGAGTTCCGCACACAAACGGAGCGTCGCCGACAAAAATATTTCTCACGATATCCGTAATAAGCGGACGCAGCGGCGATTTTTTAATTTCGGACGGACATTTGACAAGAAGCATTTTGCAGACCGAACCGACGGACGCGGTGTTTATCATGCCGCCTATCCTGCGCATGACGGCGCACAGTGCACCCGACGCGGGCAGACCGAGCTTGCCGCAAAGGCGTTCGGGATCGTCGGCAAGGCAATCGAGATATGTGTTTATCATCATGTCAAACTGACGTGTTAAATACTGCTCCTGTGAAAGCCCGCCGAAATCCCACTTAAAGTCGGGAACGGGCAGAGTTTTGATTTCGACATCCGACGGAGAGTGAACCGTAACAAAGCGCATCGCCGCCGGGCAGCCGATAAGAGAACCTGTGCAGACGTCCCAAAAGCGGTTTCCCGCTTCGCTCACACGGAGCTTGACGCTCTGATTGTGCATATGTCCCGTGAAACAGAGATGCACACCCTCGTCCGCAAGCAGCTCCGTAATGCTTTTTGCGTTTTTCATCACTGCGTCTCCGACAAGTCCCAGAACCGGTGAACCGGGGATGAGCGGATAATGGTTCATCGCAATCATCATCTGACCGTCCTCACGCGCTTTTTTTGTTTGACGCAGTATCCACTCGATCTGGCGCGCGGGATATGTCTTGCCGACGGCATAATTGCCGTCGTTGTTGAGCGCAAGCAGACGAACACCGTCCGTCAGCTGTGCGACATAAGACAGGCTCTCGCGGTCAACCGCCGCGGCATCCGAAAAGCCGTAATCGTAATACATATCAAAAAGCTCGTCACGCTTCGTCCCCTCGGGGGAAAGACGTCCCGTTTCGTCGAAAGCAAAAGGCTCGTCGTTAAAATCATGCCCCGCAGTTATAACAAATATTCGCTTGCCGCTTTTTTTGAGATTTTTAAGAAGCTTCAAAAATTCGGTGTGACTCTGCTTTTCGCCGTTGAAGCTCAAATCGCCTGCAATCAGCACCGTGTCGGCGCCGTCGGCTTTTTCAAGCCATGCAAAGGCGGCTTCGTTAATCGCCTGAGTTTCGGCAAAGCACTTCTGCTCAAATTGCATAAATTTGTTATACTCCTCGCCGCGACAGCCGAGTGCGGACGAGAAGTAATGCGTGTCCGTGATAACATACATGCTGAACGGTTTCATAGCTTCACCTCGTAAAATCTTTCGGGTTTTCTGGGCTTCGGCTCCGGATCTTCATCCCCGTGACCGACCGCGACCGACACGACAAATACGCCGTCGGGCGGCACTTCGAGTTTATCTTTCCACTTTGCGCCCTTTTCTCCGTCAAACAGAGCGCCGACAGAGCCGATGATACACGAATTAAGTCCCATTCCCTGCGCGGCAATACAGATATTTTCCGCCATGATGCCGCCGTTCATCGGATCGGGACAATCGGCAAAAATACAGAACAGTGCGGGCGCGGTCTGGTAAACGGGATTCACGTCCCAACGCGTGTAGGCGGGAGTATCACGGCCGACGGTATCCTTAAAATCGGTGTTCAGTTCGTCGAGCGCCGTTTTGTCCGATATAACGCGGACGTAGCAATTTTGTGAATTTCTGCCGCTCGGCGCCCACATTGCGCACTCAAGAAGTGTTTTGACCTCGTCGGACGTGAGCCGGACGGGCGTAAAGCTGCGCACCGTGCGGCGGGAAAGGATGGCTTTTGTTACTTCGTTCAATATCATACTGTACCTCCCGAAACGCGGCGGGAGCCGCGTTAACTCTCGTTTTTTGTGTTCGGAAACGGCAGCGCCGCAGGTTTATAACGGTTATTTTCCGCACATCCGCTTAGGCTGACGGGATTCGAACCCATGTCGCCCGTCAGTGCCCCTTTTCGGCACTTTTCGCCCTTTTCGTCTTGACTTGCGTCAGCA
>OMRJ01000239.1 GCA_900313475.1 uncultured Eubacteriales bacterium
GAAGATGACGCGCACGCCCCAGCGGGCGGTCAGGTTTGCCCATACCGTATCCTCGGTAAAGGTCAGTGTGTCGCCGCCTACGATGCCGGTCATTCCCTGATCGTCAGGATCGACAGGCGTGTAGTCTGCCGCAAATGCCGTGGTCATGATGCCTAAGAGCATCATCATTACCAGCAGTATTGCGACTGCCAATCTGTTCTTTCTCATAAAAATCCTCCTTGTTTGCGCCTCGTCGTCCAAGGGCATTGATTCACATTGGTATTGTTCTTTCCTGTGACATGAAATCTCCCGGGCAGGAAAGTGTTGACCCGGGAAACAGAAAAACGGCTTGCCCACAGGCATACCGCCTATGAAAAGCCGTCATGATTTATATGCAAGCAGAAAAGGACAGACTTATCCTCTGTCTGTCTGTCTGTCTGTCTGTCTGTCTGTCTGTCTGTCTGTCTGTCTGTCTGTCTGTCTGTCTGTCTGTCTAAAAATTGTCGCAAACTTCATCACTTTTGTCAACCCTTTTTCTCCGCTTTTTCCACTTCCGTTTGATTTATTTTAGCATCATATGCACCGTTTGTCAACAGTCATTTTATTATTTGCACTTATCACGGTGATTTTTGCTGTTATATGTCATTTTCGGCATTAAGCGGTGTTTTAGACGTTCAGCGATGAAAAAAACGCCTACGGTTGCGAAAGAGCTGCAACCGTAGGCGTTTCAAGCCGATATCGAATTGTTTTTTGCCGTATCTGCATTATTTTAATATTCTGCCGCTGTTGAGCAGGACGATAAAAGCGCCGATGTTGTGAAGAAATGCGCCGGTCACGGGTGAAATGACGCCTGCGGCGGCAAGAAATATCATCACAAAGCTTATCGAAAAGGCTATAACGATGTTCGCGTAGATAGTCTTTTTTGTCTTGCGGCACAGCCTTACAAGGAACGGCAGATTACGTAAATCGTTGTTCATAAGTGCGATATCCGCACTTGCAATCGCCGTGTCAGACCCCATTGCGCCCATCGCAATGCCGACATCCGCTTCGCCGAGCGCGGGCGAATCGTTGATGCCGTCGCCGACTGCCGTCACGGTGTGCCCGACCTTTGCAAGCTTCACGTTTTCAAGCTTTTGTTCGGGCAGCAGCCGGCTTTTCACGGTATCAAAGCCTATTTCGTCGCCGACGCGCTTCGCGGCAACGCTGTTATCGCCCGTCAGCATGCAGTTTTCAACGATACCGAGAGATTTAAGCTCCTTAAGCGCTTCGGCTGCTTCGGGGCGCGGAATATCGCGGAACACAATGCAGCCGAGCAGTTTGCCGTCTTTTGCAACCCAGCTGCACGCGCCGTCCGCTTCAAATTCATCCGTGACCTCAAACCCCTCCGACATAAGGAAGCGCCGCGAGCCGAGAATAATCTCGGAGCCGTCCTTTTTGCCCCGCACTCCCCTGCCGACCTCCTCGGTGACGTTGTAGCCCTCGTCGAGCCGACCGTCGGCAAGCTTTAATATCGAGCGCGAGGTGGGATGCAGAGAGCCGTTCGCAACGGTGGCGGCGGCGGTAATAAGCTCGTCCTCACTCTCCGCAGCCGTAAGGTGAACGCCTACGGCTTCGAGTGTGCCGCCCGTCACGGTGCCGGTTTTATCAAAAACAAAGTAGTCCGTTTCGGCAAGACGTTCAATGAACGACGGTTTTTTTATCAGAATGCCGCGTTTTGAGGATGCGGCAAGCGCAGCGATGACGGGAGCGGACGAAACGAGCATATATCCGCACGGACAGCTCACCACAAGCACCGCAACCGCCTTTGAAATATCCTTTGTAAACAGCCACACAAGCGTGGCAATTATCAGCGCCATGGGGATATAGTACACCATAAAGCGGTCAACAATACGCGTTTCGGGCATCGTCATATTTTCGGCGTTTTCAAGCAGCTCGACAATTTTCGAGAATGACGTGTCGGAATACGCTTTTTCGACGCGCACCTTAATCTCGCCGTCGATATTGACCGTGCCCGCGTAAACGGTGTCCCCGACTCCTGTTTCTTTCGGGAGACTTTCACCGGTGAGCGATTTTTGATCCATATTCGTTGCGCCCGAAACTACGGTACCGTCCACCGACAGGGCAGCGCCCGGCTTTACCGCTATCATATCGCCGGGGACGAGGCTTTTCGCGTCCACTTCGACTTCCGCGCCGTTTACAAGCTTGATTGCGGTTTTGGACTGCATCTTTTTCAGTCCGTCGAGAGCCTCGCGCCCGCCCATGATGCTCTTTTCTTCAAGAAAGTGCACCACGGTGAGAATTATCGGAATGAGAATTGCAACGGTATATTCGCCGTCGAGCACGCAAACCGCGACCGCGACGAAAACAAGCGTCTCCATCGACGCGGAGATATCCTGCTTTATAAACCCCTTTATTGCGGTGATTGCAATCGGAACGCCGATTATCGCCACGCCTACAAAATAGATGATCCCTGCAATAACATCCTGTTCGGGAAACACTTTCGTGTAAATTTTGCCCGCGGCAAGACAGGTAAGCGCGGCAAGAGAGGTGATAATATCTTTCGCAAAGCGTTTTTTGTCGCCGTCGGAGAGCATATCGCCGTTAAGCGAACGAAGCTCGTCCCCTGCGGAGCTTGAAATTGTTTTCATGTATTCTTCCTCCTTAGGCTGACGGGATTCGAACCCATGTCGCCCGTCAGTGCCCCTTTTCGGCACTTTTCGCCCTTTTCGTCTTGACTTGCGTCAGCA
>OMRJ01000235.1 GCA_900313475.1 uncultured Eubacteriales bacterium
AAAAACGAAAGGAATGTTAAAATGGCAATTTCGGTAATACCCGTGTCATCGCTTGTGAAAATATTTTCACATGAAGCATTATCTTCACTGCCGCGCACAAGCCGTCTGTCACTGCTTTGCGGCGAAAAAAGCGCGGTGCAATTCGCCGTTGTTTCCGATTCCGACTGTGAGACGGAATTTTCGGTCGACTGTGCGCTGCCCGTCGAAGCCGGTACCGTACGGGAGATATATTCCGACCGTGCCTGTATCGATGACAGACCCGCGAACTGCACCGTGCTCAATAATGCGGACATCGGCTTTTATCCCGATCTCATTGAGCCTGCATGCGGTAAACTGACGCTCGAAAACGGCAAAACGCTCGGAGTGTACTGTGAAGTGTGCGGCGCTGAGCCGGGCACGTATCCGCTTGTGTTTAAAGCCGGCGGAGAATCGGCAGCCGTTGAGGTTTATGTGTCCTCCGCAAAAATGCCCGTGCAGACGCTTATGTGCACTAACTGGTTTCACACCGACTGCATCATGAGTTATTACGGTATCGAAGCTTTTTCGGACGAGTATTGGCGCATTACCGAAAATTTTGTGAGAAACGCCGTGTCCCACGGTATAAATATGATATTAACACCGGTATTTACGCTTGCTCTCGACACTGCCGTCGGTTCGGAGCGTCCGACCGTTCAGCTTATAGACGTGACGAAAAAAGGATACGACTACACCTTCGATTACGCAAATTTTGACCGATGGGTCGCAATGTGTCTTGACTGCGGAGTTAAGTATTTTGAGATCTCTCATCTTTTTACACAATGGGGAGCGAAGCACGCGCCGAAAATCATGGCACACACGTCAACCGGCTACCGCCGTATTTTCGGATGGGAGACAAACTCGGTGTCGCGCGGATATATGAGCTTTCTGCGGCAGCTCGGCGCAAGCTTTAAGGAACACACCGATGCGCTCGGCATAACCGACATCTGCTATGTCCATTGCTCCGATGAGCCGGGCGGGCGCGATATCGTGCGCTACAGAAGGTGTGCAGCGGCGGTCGGTGAGTTCTTTTCGGCGTTTGTGCACATGGATGCGCTGTCCGATTATAAATACTATTCAAAGGGCCTTGTTGACCTGCCCGTCCCGTGCGAGAGCGACATAGACAAATTCCGGGGACGTGTGGACAGGCTCTGGACATACTACTGCTGCGGGCCTTTTGAAAACGAATACCCGAACAGATTCCTGTTTCTGCCGCTTGTGAAAATGCGTGTTATAGGTGTTCTGCTCTACAAATACGGCTGCGAGGGATTCCTGCACTGGGGCTTTAACTTCTGGTACTCGCAGTTTTCGCGCCGTCCCGTCGACCCGTTCACGGAGACTACCGCGGGCGGCAATTTTCCCGCCGGCGACGGCTTTATAGTTTATCCCGGAGAAAACGGCAGACCGATGTGCTCGATCCGCGAAAAATCATTCCGTGACGGCGTGCGTGACTATGAGGCGCTTAAGGCTCTTGAAAAGAAAAAGGGCGCACGGTATGCGGCGGACTATATAAAACGTACTCTCGGCGACATCACGTTCACGTCATATCCGCTCGACACGGCGGTGTTTGAGGAATTTGCAAACGGACTTGCAAAAGAACTTGAATAAGCGCAGCTTATATGGTAAAATATTCGGGTTAAAAAAACGCAAGTCGGGAAAAGCGGACGCGCACGAGAAGCGGACGCGCACGAGAAGCGCAGACTGAAAGGAGGGAGCCGTGTGAAAAAACGTATTACCGCAGCTTTTGCCGCTTTAACGGCTGTTTTGCTGTGCCTTGCCGCGTGCGGCTCCGAGACGGCTGTCGTGCTGCGCTTTGCCGTTGAAACGCAGGCTGTAACGTTCGATCCGCAGATCGCGGAGAGCGGGACTGCGAAAATGACGGTCCGAAATACGTTTGAGGGACTTGTCCGTCCGGACCCCGACGGTAAAATATCTCCCGGTGTTGCCGAAAAATGGGATATCTCGCCCGACGGGCTTACATACACATTTTATCTTCGCGAGGGCGCGGTGTGGCACGTTACGAAAAACGCAGCCAAACAGTTAGCGGGCAAGCTGCCCGAGGATTTTGCGCCCGAATCCGGAACGGGCGGTTATGTGATGCCGAAGGTCACGGCGAACGACTTCGTTTTTGCGTTCAGACGTGCGCTCGATCCCGCAACTGCTGCGCCCGATGCCGAGCTGCTCACATCGATTGTAAATGCGCGGGAATCGCTTGCGGGGACTGTGCAGCCGAGCGAAATCGGCGTGAGCGCGCCCGATGAGAAAACGTTGGTGATAAGGCTTGCGGAGCGAAACGATGCATTTCTGTCCGTTCTTGCGGAGCCTGTGTGCATGCCGTGCAACGAGACTTTCTTCAACGCCTGCGGCGGAAGATACGGACTTCTCATTGCATACAGCCTTTCAAACGGTCCGTTTTATCTGTCTTATTTTGACGAAACGACCTACAGATTGAGAAAAAGCGCCGATTACACGGGTGCGCACGCGGCGAAAGCCGACACACTGTGGTTCTATTACAATTCCGATTCCGATACGGTTCTGCAGAAGCTCAAAAACGGGGAGTATTCCGGCGCATACGTAACGGATTCACAGCTTAAAAGGCTCAAGGTCGGCAAAAACGACGAGGTTAAAAGGGTAGCCGACACGAACAGAGTTTTCCTGATAAACAACAAGAACGAAAAACTTGCGATAAAGGAGCTGCGTGACGCGTTTCTGTTTGCCACCGACACTGCGGCTGTCGCGGCGGATGCTGGTGAAATTTCCGCCGTTTTCCCCGTACCCGATGTCGCATGTGTCGAAAACGCGGCGGCACCGGCGCCCGTTTTTGATGAAACAAAGGTGAGCGCGGCGCTTGACAAGGCACTTGAAGCCGCCGAAACGGACAGTATGTCGCTCACGGTTCTGTGTGATAAGAAAGACTCCGAAATACTTCGCCGTCAGCTTCAGCGCTGGCAGAGGATATTCGGCATACGTCTTGAAATAAAGCTCGAGGAAACCGATGCGCAGACGCTTGAGTCGAGAGTGGCAGGCTCCTCTTGGGAGATAGCTTTTTATCCGCTGCGCGTGTCATCCGACGAAGCAGGCGCGCTTTTCGGGAGGTTTGTTACCGATTCGTCCTCCCCGCTTACGGGCACCGCAAATGAGGATATAGATAAAAAAACCGCGGAATACACAGCCTCGACCGGAGATGAGCGGTCAAGGCTCTTTACGGAGATATGCTCCGCTCTTATTTCGGACGGCGCGGTGCTGCCCGTCTGGAAGGAAACGAGCTGCTTTGTCTGCACCGACGGTGTGCACGGCGTTTATGTCGGCGCGGGCGCAGACAGAAGGTATTTTGAAAATGCGTATATAAACAGGGATTGAAACGGCTTGAGAGCAGGGTTCTTTTCCTTTAGGAGGTCATACAATGTCAGTAATCCGTCCTTTTTCGGCGTTAAGACCGAAAAAAGAGTATGCGTCCGCCGTGGCGGCGCTTCCCTATGATGTTATGAATTCGGAGGAGGCACGGGAAAAGGTCAAAAACCTGCCTTATTCGTTTCTGCACGTCGACAAAGCCGAAATTGATCTGCCTGTCGGCACAGATCTTTATTCCGACGCAGTCTATGCCAAGGCTGCCGAAAATCTGAAAAAGCTTGAAACGGACGGTATCTGCGTCCGCGACGCAAAAAAGAACCTTTATATTTATCGGCAGACAATGGGCAGCACGGTTCAGACAGGTGTCGTCGGCTGCGCATCCGTCGACGATTATCTCAACGGCGTTATAAAGCGCCATGAGCTTACGCGCGCCGACAAGGAGGAGGACAGAATACGCCATGTGGACACATGCGACGCAAACACGGGTCCCATTTTCCTTGCCTACCGCGAGAGCGCGGATATCGACGCGATACTCGACAAATATACGGCTCTTGCGCCCGAATACGACTTTGTGTCGGACGGCGGCGTGAGAAACGAGGTGTGGGCAGTCGATGACGAAAAAGACACAGCCGCACTTGTCAGGGGCTTTGAAGCCGTGCCGTCGCTCTATATTGCCGACGGTCATCACCGTGCGGCAAGCGCCGTAAAGGTTGCCCTTAAGCGTCGCGAGGCTCACCCCGATTACACGGGAGACGAGGAATTTAACTTTTTCCTTGCCGTTTATTTCAGATCAAACGATCTTAAAATTCTCGATTACAACCGTCTTATAAAGGATCTCAACGGTCATTCACCCGCGGAGC
Source organism: uncultured Eubacteriales bacterium (assembly GCA_900313475.1). Lineage (GTDB taxonomy): Bacteria > Bacillota > Clostridia > Oscillospirales > Acutalibacteraceae > RUG806. The sequence goes on from OMRJ01000235.1 coordinate 4,227, forward strand.
TTATGTCGCTTCTCGGCGAAAGCTTTACCGTGAGCGGGCATGACGGCGCGGTGCATCCCTCAGAGCGGCACATGTTCGGGATGTATCTCGACGGAAAATGGTATTCGCTCCGTCTTAAGGACGGTATAGCCGATGAGAACGATCCCGTCGGCAGTCTTGATGTGTCGCTGCTGCAAAAGCTGGTTATAAGCCGCATTTTCGGAATCGACGATCCGAGAACCGATAAGCGTATTGATTTCGTCGGCGGAATAAGAGGCTTGGGAGAGCTTGAAAAGCGCTGCTCCGAGGATATGCGCGTCGCTTTTTCGATGTTCCCCACGTCGCTTGACGAGCTTATGCGCATTGCGGACGCCTCCATGATTATGCCGCCGAAGTCGACATGGTTCGAACCGAAGCTTTTGAGCGGACTTTTTATCCATTTTCTTCGCTGATTTCGCGTTCCGCGTAAAAAAAGTTTAAAAAAGACTTGCATTTAAACATGAATTCTGTTATCATGTTTTTTGCTGATTTACAGAGGGGTATTTTAACCCATTAACCAAAGGAGGTGTGCTCTCAATGGCAAAGTGTGATTTTTGCGGCAAAGACGTAAAATTCGGTATCAAGGTATCTCACTCACACAGAAGATCCAACAGAACATGGAAGCCCAACATCAAAAGGGTAAAGGCTGTTGTTAACGGTTCCCCCTGCAGAGTGTATGCATGCACACGCTGCATCCGTTCGGGCAAGGTTACGAGAGCTGTCTGATCGGTTTTTATAACGGTACTAATGAGACGAAACATAAAGCATCGGTTTTTCCGGTGCTTTTTTCGTTGCTCCCGTTTTTAATTTACAGAAGAAAAACCGTTTTGTTTGCTGCTTGCCGTGCGCGGAACAGACGGTGAAAAGACACAGCGCGAAAGCATAATCTTTGCGTTCCGGTTTTTTTGAAAAATGTCATATCTTTTAACTACGCTTTAGTTTGCCGTTTTATCATGCAGTCAAAACAAAGGAGGCGACGGAAATGAGCGCAGTACAGTGTTTTGAACGCAGCGAGATAAAATATCTGCTGACGCGGGAGCAGTACGGCTTTTTTACCGACCGTGCGGCGGCGGAGCTGATGCCGGACGAATATCCGAAATGCAGTATCAGGAGTCTTTATTTTGACACTCCCGATTATCTTCTGATAACGCGTTCATGTGAACAGCCGGAGTACAAAGAGAAAATCAGGCTTCGCGCATATTCGGATGTGACGCCGCAGAGCGCGGTGTTTGCAGAACTGAAAAAGAAATACGATTCGGTTGTATACAAGCGGCGCACAAGTCTTTCGGAGGAGAATGCCGTAAAGTGGCTTGAGGGTAAAAAGCATTTTCGCGGCACGCAGATAGAGCGCGAAATAGATTCGTTCGCGGAGCATTACAAAACGCTTCGTCCGGCGGCGCTTGTGTTTTGCGACAGACTTTCGTTCGTTGCACGCTCAAATCCCGATTTGCGCATAACGTTTGACATGAACGTGAAAGGACGGCTGCACGATTTGTCGCTCACGCGCCCCGTTTACGGAGAGGAGCTTTGCCCGGGGCGCATCATAATGGAAATAAAGGCTCCCGGCGCGGTGCCTGTGTGGCTTGCGAAGATATTGTCAGAGGGAAAAATATACAAAACAGGCTTTTCAAAATACGGAACGCTTTATCTGAAATCGTTCGGAGCGGCAAGAAATAAAAGAGAGAATGACAATGTCTGCAATTTTTAACGGTTTATTTGATACAACGGGGCCGTCGGTGATATCGGTGACGGATTTTCTTATCTGCCTTATGTCGTCGCTTGCGCTCGGCATTATACTTGCAATTATTTGCACACGCAAAACTGTAGCCTCAAAAAGCTTCACCGTTACCGCGGCGCTGATTCCCGCAATAGAGTGCGTGGTTAGGCTGACGGGATTTGAACCCGTGTCGGTTTTGACCGGCTGATTTTCGCTCATGCCGCGTTAAAACCCTTGCAAATACGACAAGTATTCGCTGCGGGCTTTGCCTTGCCTGAACAAAAATCAG
>OMRJ01000233.1 GCA_900313475.1 uncultured Eubacteriales bacterium
AAACCGAACTTGCAAAGGCTCTCGCCGAGGCGCTGTTTGACAACGAACGCGCAATGGTAAGAATAGATATGAGCGAATACATGGAGAAATACTCCGTCTCGCGTCTTATCGGCGCTCCGCCCGGATATGTCGGCTATGACGAGGGCGGTCAGCTTACAGAAGCGGTTCGCAGAAAGCCGTATTCGGTCGTGCTGTTCGACGAGATAGAAAAGGCTCATCCCGACGTTTTCAACATTCTGCTTCAGGTTCTCGACGACGGCAGAATTACGGATTCGCAGGGCAGAACCGTAGATTTTAAAAATACCATCATAATTTTAACCTCCAATTTAGGAAGCGACTATATACTTGAAGGCATAAAGGACGACGGCTCGATAAGCGAGGACGCGCTTCTCAAGGTTAAAGAGGTGCTCCGCCGCTCGTTCAGACCGGAATTCCTTAACAGACTTGACGAGACTGTCGTGTTCAAACCGCTTACACGCGAAAACGTGAACGGCATAACAAGGCTTGTTATAGCGGACATAAACAGACGTCTCAACGAGCATCGCCTGACGCTCAAGGTGAGCGACAGCGCAACAGCCTATTTTGCGGACAGGGGCTTCGACCCGATGTACGGCGCAAGACCGCTTAAGAGATTTATCCAAAATTCTCTCGAAACCGCGGCAGCAAAGCTTATCATCGCGCAGAACCCCGCTCCCGGCTCGACTATCGAGGTCACCGAAAACGACGGCGAGCTTCACTTTGACATAATCGCGCCGGCGGAGGAATAAAATAAAAGGGACACGGCGGCTGCCGCGCTCGGCAAACTCCGGGCGCAGGCTGACGGACGCACCCCGCAAAACGCAAAAAAGAGAATAGGTAAATAATAAAATCAGCTGCGGGCAGGGATGTGACAGGATCTCCCGCGGCTGATTTTTTCATTTATTTAAAAGCCAATCCACTGCATTTACGACCTCAATTCCGTCGTAATTTCCGATCGAAAACCGATCCAGTGTGAGCACGGTTTTCGGATAATTGTCGCGGATAAGCTTTAACGGCGCAATTTCGCGCTCAAACACGGCTTCTTCAAGCATTGATGCCGTCACCTGCCAATAACGGTATTCCCCGTTCTTTTCCGTAACAAAATCAACCTCAAGCTTGTTCAGTTTTCCGACATAAACACTGTACCTGCGGCGCTTCAACTCCAAAAAAACAATATTTTCAAGCACATGACCTATATCGTAACTGTGCTTCGGAACAATGTGTCTGCGCAGTCCGCAGTCTGCAATATACATTTTTCCGCGCGTCTCGAGAAGCTGTTTTCCCGCAATGTCGAACCTTTCACATGAATAAAAAACATAGGATTCCGTCAATGCGTCCAGATATGACATCACGGTATTCTGCGATACCTTGCGCCCGGATGACACAAGAGCGCCGGTAATGCTTCTGCCTGAAACGGTGCTTCCGATATTTGCCGCAAGATAGCGCGAGAGGTTTTTCAAAAGAGTAATATCGCTTGCGGGACGCTCCGCCCCGCTTTTACGAAGCCAACGATCCTCTATGTCCTTAACGAGGATCGTATTGTAAATCCCCTCAAGATATGTCTCTGTTTTTTCCGGCTCTGCGTTCATCACGGAAACATACGGAAATCCGCCGTCGCGCATATATGCGGAAAATGCGACGTCGGTATCTGCGGAGCCGTGAAACTCCGAATACTCCGCAAAAGAAAACGGCAGCATCGGAATTTCAACATACCGACCCGAAAGATACGTTGCAAGCTCCCCGGAAAGCATATGCGCATTGGAACCCGTAATGTAAATATCCGTGTTTTCTTTTACAAAAAGGCTGTCGACCACACTCTCAAAGCCGTTGACCTTCTGGATTTCATCAAGGAATATATACACCGTCGCATCGCTGCAAAGGCGTTCGGACAGATAACCGTAAAGCTCATTTTTGTCAAGCAGCCGCTCATTCTCCATTTCCTCAAAGTTCAGGTATATAATATTTTCGTCGGCGGCACCGTTTTGCTTCAGGCGCTGTGCAAACTGCCTTAGAAGCGTTGACTTTCCGCAGCGCCGTATTCCGGTAACAACTTTAATAACCTTTTCGTTTTTCCAGCCGTCAAGCTTTTTCAGATACTCCGTTCTTTGCAGCATTTTATCCGCCTCCCGAGAACATTGTAACATGCTTTTCTTTTTAATGTCAACACTTTTGTGCCGAATTCGGAACACTATCGAAAATTATTCGGTGTTTGTTCCGAAATCGGCACACTTTTTATATTTCCATGCTGTTTATTCCGGGTGCGGAACATAAACTGCAGGCTTGTTTCACGCAAAAGCTCCTGCATCTCATTCGAGAACGGCTTCAACCTCTCCGATATACATTCTGTGATAATCCTTCCGCGGATAGTTTTCAACATCGAACTTATGGTCTGTAAACCATTCCGGCGTAATATCCGCCGCCGCAATTTTGCGGCAAATGAACACCTTTTGCGCCTCGGCAGTGTACGGCACGCCGTCATAAAACGCGGGAGTAAGCCCCGACTCGGCGTATTTATCCGTATCGCGTCCGCTTTTTGAGCCGAACACAGCCATTTTCTTATGGAAGCCCTCCGGCATCAGGCTCAATGAAAACCTGTCGCATCTTTCGGTAAATTCGTATGTGTATCTCTGCGGACGAACAAAAACAAACACGCACGGCGCACTCCAAAGCACTCCGGCGGCGCCCCAGCTTACGGTCATCGAGTTGAATTTTTCCTCGTTGCCGGCGCTTAATATTCCCCAGTTTTCACCTATCTCCTTAAACGGCGCAAGCGCCGCTCCGAGCGTTTCGATTTTTTTAAGCGACATAAAAAATCCTCCCTTTCGGCTGAATACATTTTATCAAATCCGCACCCGCGTCAATAAACGCCGTGCGCACTCTCTAATATATATTACCGCAAAAAAGAGGAAATAGCAATTTTATTTTTTATCCGAGCAACGGTTACGGCGGCGGTATTTACCCCCGTCTGATCTTTTCGAGAATCTGTTCAAGCTCCGCAACGCGCTTTTTTATATCCTCCAGCTTTTTCTCCGCATCGGAAACCAAATCGGAATTTGCCTTTTCGACGCCGAGAAGGTAATCCGTCGACACTCCGAAAAATTCCGCGAGCTTAATTATGGCAAAGGAATCGGGATTCGTTTTTCCCGTCTCATAATTTGATATGGTCTTCTGGTCGATCCCGGTTGCGTTCGCAACGTCGGATTGACGGAGATCCCTGTCCTCACGCAAATCACGAATCCTGTTCATATATTCCTCCGATTTATATGTTTCATGCTCATTTTACTACAATTCTCTGTATTAAAAAAACAGCCGCCCGTATTTTTTTGATTACATGGGCGGCTGTTGCTTTTCCGTCGTTCATAAAATCCTTATCAGATACCGTATCATTACGCAATTTTTGCGTATTCTTTTACTTTACAGTACGCAATTTTTGCATATTTAAAAACAATACGGCACGCAATTTTTGCGTATTCTTTATTATGCCGATACGCAATTTGTTTATTGAAAGATTATAACGTACACCCGCCGCGGTTCGGTGTCCTGCGGCGGGTGATTTTTTATTTATGCGCTTTCGGCGGGGGTTGCGGAAAAGATATCATTTCAATCCGAGATACCCCGCGACCGCCGTCATTATCAGCGTGCACACCGCCTGCAAAACCATTGTAACCGCGGCGGCGTTAAAGCGGCTTTTTTTGTCGAGCGACGCTTTTATGTATTCAAGGTCCTGCTTTATGAGGGCAAAGCCGACATCCTTCTCATTTATCTGCTTTTCGTGGCGTGCTACCTGTTTTTTCAGCTCTGTGAGAGCGTCGCAGAGCGGTTCTCTGCCGCATTCTCCGTTCACTTTTTTGTCCTCCTTAAAGCTTTTTCTTTTCGGTCGGATTATTGACTATTCCGAACGCGGTCAGCACGCTGCCGACGAGCGTGATTATCATATCCCACGTTTCGCTGTCAAGTCCGAGCTTTGCAAAAACTCCCGTGTGCTGGAGAATCATGCCGAGCAAGCCGAGCACGGACACCCACATTGCCCACGATTTTATGCGGCACTGCGAGCATGTGCAGGCAGCGTGCGCTTCACCGGACTTGTTTTCGGCGGCTTCGGCTGACTTTCCGTCGGCAGCGGCTTCATTTTCGGACATGATCACACCGCCGAACTCATCGACAAAAGACGATTCTTTTTTGTTGTTTCCCATTCGTCATTCCTCCAATCCCGTAGCTTTGCGGAGTATCGCACGCGCGTCCGCCGCCGTAACCTCGCCGTCGCCGTCGTAATCAGCTGCCGCGGTCTGCTTTTCGTCGAGCTTCTCAAGTCCGACAGCCGCGCGAAGCGCCGTGCGCGCGTCCTCAACCGTCACCTTGCCGTCGCCGTTTACATCGCCGCGAACGGTGTCTGACGTTTCGTATTTTACTCCTACGGCGCCGCAGAGAGCCTCCGCAACCGCTGCCGCCATTGCGGGGAGAGAGCTGTCAAAACGCGCGTTGTCATAGGAATTATCCACAAAGCCGACCTCTAAAAGACATGAGTGCATTTTTGTGAGCCTGTTCACCCCGAAATCGGAATAGGACGGCGCGCCGAGGTGAACGCCTCTGTTTGCGAAGCCCGACGCACCGCAGAGCGCATCGAGAATACTCTCCGCTTTTTTGTACGTCTCGCCGCCCTTTTCGATTTTCGAATAGCACCATACCTCCGCGCCGCTCGCCTTTTCGGGCGCAAGCGCATTGCGGTGAATGCTGATGAAATAGTCGGCGCCCCATGCGTTGGCATCGGCGGTGCGGCGGCTTATTTCGGGATCGTCGTCGGACGTGCGGCTCATGCGCACCTCAACCCCCGACTGTTTTTTAAGCAGCCCGGCAACCGCGGACGAAAGCCTGAAAACATCGTCCGCCTCGCGTCTGCCCTTGTAGGACGCGCCGGGATTTGCCCCTCCGTGTCCCGCGTCTATAAATATTTTTTTCATAGCTGCTGATCTCCTTTTCGGATAATATCTTCGGCGTCCGAAAGAGAACGCCGAAGAAGGCTGAAAACAAATATCCGCACCCGTTATGTTGTTTTTGCAAGAACGGTCACCTTGCAAACCGCAGTAAGAGCACCGTCGACGGTAGTTGCGGTCACTTGACATGTGCCGACGTTAACGCCCGTGACATTGACATAATTACTGCCCGATTCAAGCGACACGTTGTCGTTTTCGGCGCTGAACACCAAGCTCTTGTTTGTGGTGTCGGTCGGGTTAAAGTAGACCGTGAGTTTTTTTGTTGACTCCTGCTTTACGGAGCATGACGCGGTGCCGAATCTAATCGAAGCGGGATGCACAACGGCGGGACCGACGGTCACCGTGCATGAATCGGAAAAGCCTCCGTCGTTTGCGGCGCAGGTTACGACCGCCGTGCCCTCCGATACGCCGTGCACAACGCATGTTTTGTCACTGACAGAAAGCGTGACGCATTCATCGCTTGTGCTCCACTCGACGGAGCTGTCGGTCGCGTTGTTCGGAGCAACAGACGCCGCAAGAGGGAACGTGCCTCCTACGGTTATTTCCGCCGTGTGGCTGTCAAGCGAGACGCTGCGCACGGAAATATGCGGCACGGTAACGGTAACGCTGCACGTCGCGGTAAAGCCGCCGTCTTCCGAGGTGCAGGTCAGGATATATGTACCCGCGTTTCCCGACACCGTGCAGCTGCTGCCGCTCGGTGTGAGAGTAAGCCCTTCGGGGCTTGCCGACCATGTCACATTCCTGTTAGCGGCATTCGAGGGCGACACCGCGGCAATCACCGTCGCATTGTGAAGCGTATCAAACGAAACGCTGCTCTTATTCAGTCGGACGCTCCTTGCCGATACGGGCGGCTGCGGCGTGCCGTCGCCCAAAAATGATGTACGGACTGTAGACAGGGTGCGGATAAAGTTAAAAAGTCCGTTTGCGATAAGTGCGTGACCCGCGTCGTTGAGATACAGCCCGTCGGACGTACAGAGATTTTTCTGCGCTTCAAGAGAAGTACATATCATGCTCTCGCCGTTCGCGTCATAGACGGGAACGGAATATTTGCGGCACACCTTTTTCATTGCGTCCGCATAGTCCGCAGGCGTAAGCCCCAAAGCGTTGACGGAAAAGGTTTTATCCTGCTGCGTCGGAGTGATAAACACTACCGTCTTGCCGACGTAAGCCGCAAGCAGCGCGCGGCAGAGCTTTTCGGTTCCGCCGTAAAACGTTTCGGCATCGCCGTTGCCCAAGGTTCCGAGCGGAATCCCCGCCCGCATATCCTCGCCGCCGCCGAAAACGGTGATAAGCTCGACATCGGCCGGCAGCGACTGCGCACGTTCGCACATGGCGTCGGTGTCGGCGGCATTTCTCTTTGCTACCGTTGAGCCGTCCTCTCCGTAATTAAGCACCTGCGAAATGCCGAGAGCGGCGCGTACCGTGTCGGTGTAAGGCGTTGCTTTATAACCGTTCTCCTCCGTCTGCCCGTCGCCGAACGCAAGCCACGTTTTCCCCTTGAGCGACGTTATGAGTGCAGGCGGATCGGTTTTCAGGGAATAATCCTCAAAGGAAGATTCAAGCGTGAAATAGCTCTCCTCCAATGCGGATATCCGCTTTCGGGCAAACGCTTCGTTTTCCGAAAGCTTATCTATACTGTCGGCAATATCCTCGGGCGATATCACGCCGTTTTTGTCGGTGCAGTCCCAGCCGTCAAGCGAAGCGTCGACATAAAAGCTCTCAACGCGGCTCTTTGCGGCAAATTCGCCGTTTTCATATATGACAGCCTGAACAAACAGCTTGCCCCTGCCGTCAAGAAGAACGGCAGGCACCTCAAAAGATGCCTTTAAATCGCTCACTTCAAGCTCGCCGCTCATAAAGCTGCGCCCTTTGGGAGTGATAAACGCAAGGCGCAGGCTTTTGCCTTCCATCGCCTTGTCGAGCGTAACGTTTATCACCCTGTATTTGTGTTCTCCGGCATTGAAGCTGACGCTTAACGATGCCACTTCCATAATATGCTGTCTCCCCTTTCTCCGTTAACCCCGTGTGAGGGCATTTATTATCTGTTCCTTGCCCTTTTCGGTTATCTGACCGTAATTTATCTGCCGATTGAGATAGCCGACAAGCCCTCTGTACCCTCCGGCGGCATAGGCGGACGCCGCGCCGCGCTGCACTGTAAAATTTATTTTTTCCTTAATTGAAGCGATGTTGGACGAAAAATCTCCGAGCAGTGAATAATCGCCGTATTTTGCGAGCGCCAGCGCCTTTTCGAGCTTGTCCTTTGATTTAAGACCGCCGACATCCACACCGAGCGCCTCAAGAAACGAATAATCACCCTGCTTTGCGATTTTTGCCGCAGTGTCGAGCAAATCGGCATATTCGACCGCCGAGGTATCGACGCCCATATATTTAAGCCCCGAATAATCGCCGTATTTTGCGGCGGAGAGCGCCTCATTCATCGCCTTATCCTCACGCATGCCCGATGTGTCCATGCCGAGAGCTTCAAGAAAAGAATAATCCCCGTTTTCGGCAGCCGTCCACGCGTTTTTCACCGAATCGGAATAGCGTGAATATTCCTCCGACTCACCTCTGCGCATTTCCGAAAGAACATTGAGCCTGCTTTGTATGCCGCTCTTTTTCACCGCGGCGGCGCTTTCCGCAAATTCGGGCAGCTTATCGGCAAGAGCCGAAAGATACCTGCCGTAGGCGTCCGCAGCCGCGCCTGCCGCATAAGACGAGCCGTAGCCGCCCGTGCCTGCGGCAGCGGTACCGTAGGCGTCTTTCGCGGCAAGTCCCGCGTTTTTTTCGTATTCGCGGCGATATTCGTCATAGAGCTTATCCGCCGTTATGTCGTAGCTTCTGCCCGTGTCGGCGATAACGGAATCGAGAAGCTCCTTTTTTATCAGGCTGCTTTCGCCGCCGTCATAACCGCCGAAGGCTCCCGTGCCGGTTTTTCCGTTGCCGGCGGAGGCGGCTGAACCGTTCGGTGCGCTCCCCGATTCGCCGGCTGCACCGTCAAGCCCTTTTTCGCGGCGCAGCGCTATACGCGCATCGGCAGCATCCACTTCCCCGTTGCGGTCAAGGTCGGCATAATAGCTTGCCGCCGCTTTTTTTATTGCCATATCAAGAATTTCAGCCGATGTATAATTTTTTTTCATTTTTTCACCGTCCCTCTCACAAACGCCGCAAGCTCGCCCGTTTCATTCTTTATTTCCTCCGTCCGCGCAAGAAGCTTCACGACAAGAGCATAGAGCTTTTCGTATTTTTCGCCGCTTACGCTTTCGGAACGCTTGTTTTTAATATCCAAATCCGTTTACCTCACTTGTTTTTTCGGTTATTATGCCGACCGAAAGTATTTTTACGGCGCCCCTGCCGCCGAATCTGAGCTTAAAGGACGCGCACCTCGGAGTATTTGCGGGAACGGTGAACACTCCGTTTATATCCTTTGAGGTGCAGTATATCTCGTGATACCTCCCGTCGGTGCATACAATGCCGACGCGCAAAACAGCATCCTTCTCTTTTTCCGCTCTGATAACAACCGACCGAACCGCATCGCTGCCGTTTTGTGACGTTATCTCACGCGTTTCGGCAAAAAAATCTCCGTCAGGCTCCGCGATAAATCCGAATCTGCCGTCCGTGTTGTCGGAAAAAATGTTATATCCGTTTTCGGTCGCGTAAAAATCATGTGCGTAAAACATATATGAATTCACCGTTTCGCCGTCAACCTCCGTCGAGGACATAAGACAGACCGAGCAGAGAAAACCGTCCGTGTTGACAAAAAACCGCGCGTTTTCGTCATTATCCTCTATATGCCACATTCCGCTGCGTGTATCGTAGACATACTGTGCGCTTGTTCCGCTTCTGCCGGTGAGCACCACTCTGTATTTGCCGTCGACGGCACCCGCCGCGCCTGCGGTGAAGCGTTCCGCGCCGAAGGCCTCCGATATGCACCTTGACGAAACGCCGTCATACACATTTATTCCGTTGGGACTTTTATAAAAAAGCTCTTCGTTGAGATTGACTATGCTCTTGTATGCGCCGTTTTCAACACCGTCGCCGGAGGCTGCGTCAACACGGAAATTCTGCGGCACGGTGCCCGAAACGGTAATAATTCTGTCCTCCTTGAAAAACACGGGTTTGCCGTCGATAACGCCGGCACCGGTAAACCCGCCGGGACAGCCGAGTGAAACGGCATAGGAATCGGACGAAATTCCGTCGAAAGCGTCCCACGACAGCGGATCGCCGAGCGAACAGGCATATATCTCATTCACAAACTCACCGAATACGTTTTTTCCGTAACGGCAGCCCCAGATGCGGTTGTTGCTCTCAACGGCGAAGTCAAGCACGGGACAGTAGCGCGTAATGCTCATGCGCAGCTTTGTGGTGCCGCTCTTATACGGAGCATCGACGGTGACGCTGTTGTCGGAAACGCCGATAATGCGGTAGGTTCGCTTTGTATCGTAGGTGTACACGTTTTTAAGGATAACCTTGTCGTTCACGCGGAAATCCTCTCCGATAAGGTCGGCGGAAAACGACGGATAAACGCGCCGCCCCCTGACCCAGTTCCCGTCGGTGTAGGTGTACTCATGCGCCTCATCCCCGGATGTAAGCACAACGCTGTCGTTTTCGTTCGGCGAAGCGGGCAATTCGGCGCACGCCTCCGAGGTGACGGCATCTCCGTTTATATCCACTCGGTTCACCGTAACGGCAATCGGAGAAAAGAACTCCGCGCCCGCTTTTTTTGCCGAGTATCCCTTTTCGGGACGTTTTTCGGCATAAAGACCGTCGGGGACAAGAAAGAAATTTCTGCCGAACGGCACTATCGTGCGAATATGCTCCTGCCCGTCGGGCTGCACGCCGTACATAAGCATGCCGTCCGCGCGAACCTCCTTCCGGGTGGCAAAGCACAGCTTTCCGTTCACGGCTGCCGCGGCGGCTATCTCATCATCGGTGTATGCCTTAACACCCGCCGTTGTAACACCGTCAACCGCACTTCCGGGCGCCCATATGCCGCGGGGCGGACGCGACATAAGCGCGGGTGCGTCGTCGCTTGTCATATTGAGCATAGCGCCGAGCCTTGATCCGCCTGCGCGGGCTGAGCGGTCGAGTCCGCCGAAAGCCGTAATATTGCGGCGCGTGCGCGATATGCCTCTCTGTGCCGCAAGCCTCATCCGACACCCCTCCCGAATTTTATTCCGACACGGGACTTAATGCTGTGCGTCCTGTTATACGCGGCGGCAAATTCTTCATACAGATTGTTGAAGGCGGCGCGGGAATTTGCATAGCGCGCCGTATCGCCGTTTATAATATCCGTTTCGGCTGCGAGATATTTTATGTATATCTCATCATACGGATATCGCACAAGGAGCACGGTTGAGCCGGGAATACCCTCGGCATAGCCGATAAACTCCGTCGGCGCCCCCTCATACCGTGACAGTATCTCCTTATATATTCTGCCGTCGAGCACCGACAGCATATTGAGCTTTTCGCCGTAAGGCAGAGCGTTCGGGAAAAGCGCGTCAAAACGTTCAATTGCGGTATCCGCAGTCATTTTCTCTCCCCCTTATTCCTTGCTGACGGACTCTATAAAGCTCTCCGCCTCTCTTTTGGCGGCAAACGAGTTTTCCACAGCCTCTGCAAACGGCACGGGCAGCATCACGCTTTCGCCCTTTTTAATAAGCATGCGCTTGCCGTTCACCGCGACAAACAGCGCATCGTCGTTTTTATTCTCCTTGGGTATAAATACGGGGACAAGTGTGTTTGAATTTTTAAGCTTCATTTTTTTTCCTCTCTTTTTGAAAATTTTTCATACAGTCTCCTGCGAAGCCTGATTTAAATGGCTTCGCAGGAGCTTCGGAATCCGTCGGATACTTCAGTCGGGCGAATACTTCAGTCGGGCGAATACTTCAGTCGGGCGAATACTTCAGTCGGGCGAATACTTCAGTCGGGCGGATACTGCATTCCGGCGGATTTCACTGCGCCGTCAGTTCGTTTCGGCGCTTGCCGAAAATTCCGAGCCTGATTCCGCTCTGATAAGGTATTCCTCAACCAGACGCTTTGCGACCTTTGTGGCTTTCCAGCCGACGGAGGAGCGCTGATTCAGCGGGTCGTTGCCGTAGCCGCGCTGTTTTACGATATGCTCAAGACCGCCGCCCTCGACGTCGGTAACGCCGTAGGCATTCTCACCGATAAACAGTGTGCAGAACACCGCCGAGCCGTCCTTGCCCGCGCCCCTGCCGCAGATTACCGCGCCCGCAGAAAGGCTTGTTACAGCCGTGCCGAGAGTTATTGTCGCGGTGCCGCCGCTTACGGAGATTGCGGTAATCGTGTTTTCGGCTCCGTCGACATACACGGGGACGGGCGTTGAGAACGTCTTTGCCGTGAGAGGTTCGTTAACGACGACGGAGGTTGTTGAGGACGAAACCGCGGTCTTGACGGTGAAACGCGAGAAGCCGTCCGCAATTTCGGCGGGACCGTAGACCTTTGCCTCTGTGCTCTCAACAAAGCGAACACCGCCGAGCGTGCCTATCTCGCCGCGAAGAATCTTGTCGGGATCGGCGTACTTCTGAATACCTATCCACTGTTCGGCTGCATCCTGCATGAGGTCATATGCGACATAAGGATGAATTATCGCAACATAGCTGCCGTTTATCTTGGGTGCGTTGACTGCCTTAAGCTCGGCTGCCGCCTTGAAAACATCCTTGACGCGCATTTTGCAATCGGCTGTGATGTCGGCGCGGGAGGTGACCTCCTGCTCTCTGTCCTTGTCATCGAGAGTGGGAACATACATAACGTTCGTGCCGCCGACTATCTCATTCCTTACCACGGTGTCAAGCGTAAGCCCCGCCTGTGCGGCAAGCTCCTTCGTAGCCTCAACGATGGTGTTGTCGACTGCGGTAAGCTCAAGCATATCGGTCTGCTCGACATAGTCGCCGTACTGATCGACCGTGCAGCTTACGGATGAGACATTGAGCTTGTTGCCCGACGGGGTAACGCCCTCCGTTATCGCCTTCATTGCCTTCGGGAGCTTTGAAAATTTGCGGAACTCAATGGTCTTACCGCCGTTTTTGGGAATGGGACGCTTCTGCCCGAACTGCTCATGGACAAGATTTGCCCCCGCAAGAGTGATGAGCGTTTTGTCGTAGAACGTCTTCATTTCGGGCGAAAGAGCGTCCGAATTTGTTATACTGCCGTTTTCAAGCGTGCCGCCGGTGGTGTTGAGAACATCGCCCGCCGCAAAAAAGTTAAGTGTAATCTTTTTGAAATTCATGGATTTTTCTCCTTTTTTATTTGAATGAGATTTTCGCGCCCCTGCTCACTTCCGCCAAAATACGTTTTATGTCTCTGTCGGTGAGCGAATTAACGTCCGTGCGCGCTACGGACGCGGCTCTGTCGAGCACCGAGTTTTCGCCGGGTCTGGACTGTGTCCGACTCGAATTGAGCGCCGTTTTTCTGCCGATATCCGCCACGGCATACCGAATCGCGCTGCCGATGATCTCCTCAAGATGCACGCACTCGTATGCGCGGCGCACGCCGACGCCGCTTTTGAGAAGCGTTCCGAACATCGGCTCGTTCAAAAGCTCGTTTTTCATCGAAAACGACGGATATATTTCGCGTGTCGCCTGTTCCTCTCTGCGCCACGAGGCAAGCACCGACTCCGCCTCGGCATTTTTCAGGCTCTCGCCGAACGACTCCCGCACGCCGTTCAAAATATTGTCCGTATCGCCGCCGGTGAAGCTGCCGCCGCCGTTTTCACCG
>OMRJ01000231.1 GCA_900313475.1 uncultured Eubacteriales bacterium
ATAAGAGCGCTCGCTTCGACGGTGTCATCGGGCGTGTGCCCGCGTTCGTTCATTTCGAGCACGGACGCAAACATGCTCTGCGCTCCCAGCTCTATCGATGTGACGCCGTGCGACTTCAAAAAATTCAGCTCGTCACCGTCAATACAGTCCGGGCGAGTAGAGATGCGGATGCCGCCGAATTGCGTTCCGATAAAGGGCCTTGCGGCGTCGAGACACATTTTCTGCGTCTCACGGTCGACCGCCGTAAAGGAACCTCCGAAAAAAGCGATTTCGCTGTCGGCAATATCGTGCGGCGATGCCGATGCCGTTTTGCATGCCTTTTCGATTTCTTCGCGCGTTATAGGCTCACGCGTTCCCGAAATTGCCCGCTGATCGCAGAAAATACAATTGTGCGGACAGCCGAGATGCGGAACGAAAAGCGCGACGTTTATATGCTTCACTGTTCTATACCCATGAGCCGAAGGGCCTCGCGTGCAGCCGCCTGTTCGGCTTTTTTCTTGCTGTGTCCCTCGCCCGTTCCGACAAGATTTGAATTGAGATACACTTCGACGGTAAAGCTTTTCATGTGATCCGGTCCGCTTTCCGCGGCGAGCACGTAACGAAGCTGCTCGTCGGGATTCTTCTGAATTATCTCCTGAAGCAACGTTTTGTAGTCAGTGACCGCGGCAACATCGGTGGCGGCGCTTTTTATCGGGATAAGCGCAAATTTTTTCGCAGGCTCCATTCCGCCGTCAAGGTAGACTGCCGCAATTATTGCCTCCACCACGTCGGCAAGAATCGACGGTCTGTTTCTTCCGCCCTGCAGATCCTCGCCCCTGCTCATGAACAAAAACTCACCTATGCCCATATCCGCCGCAAATGCGGCAAGGCTTTTTTCGCACACCGCGTTTGCCCTTATTTTTGTAAGCTCCCCCTCCGGACGGTCGGACAGCTTATGATAAAAATACTCCGCAGCCGTAAATCCGAGAATGGAATCTCCGAGAAATTCAAGCCGCTCGTAGTTGTGCAGATGGCTCTTTTCGCTGTTATATGACGAATGAGTAAGAGCAAGACGGAGCAAGCTTTTGTTTTTAAATGTATATCCTATTTTTTTCTCAAGTGCTTCCGTAGTCTCACACTTCCTTTTCGTTTTCTTTGATATATTCGCCGAGTGACTTTAAAGCGCGGTCGGCGATAAAACCGTAGCGCTCGCGCTTATCGCGTATCCTCTGCTCCGGCGGCGGCAGCAGACCGATCGCCGCGCCCATGGGCTGGTAGTCTTTGACCGATGCGTCCGAAACATAACGGCAGAACGCACCGAGCATCGTGTCGGCGGGCGGAACAAATTCTTTTTCGCCCTTTATTAAACGCGCTGCGTTTATTCCCGCCGTAATGCCGGAGGAGGCGGACTCCATATACCCCTCCACTCCCGTTATCTGCCCCGCGAAGAAAATACGCGGCTCATTTTTAAGGTTAAAGCGCTCCGTAAGAACGCGCGGCGCGTCGATAAACGAATTGCGGTGCATAACGCCGTAGCGCACATATTCCGCGTTTTTAAGCGCGGGAATCAAACCGAACACCCGCTTCTGCTCCGGAAATTTCAGGTTTGTCTGAAAGCCTACGAGATTCAAAAGAGTGCCCGCCGCATTTTCCTTTCGAAGCTGAAGCACCGCCCACGGACGGTGTCCCGTTGACGGATCGACAAGTCCGACGGGTTTCATCGGTCCGAATCTTATCGTGTTATCACCGCGTTTTGCCATTATCTCTATAGGCATACAGCCTTCATACACGCCGTTTTTCTTCTCGAAGTCATGAAGAACCACGCTTTCGGCGCCCGTCAGAGCCTCATAAAAAGCCTCATACTCCGCCTTGTTCATCGGACAGTTTATGTAATCGTCCCCGCCGCCCTTATCGTAGCGCGAAGCGGTGAACGCATGTGACATATCGACGCTCTCCGCCGTAATTATCGGCGCTGCGGCATCGAAAAACGACAGTCCGCCGCCGCAAAGACGCTTTATGTCTTCGCTCAGCGCGTCGCTCGCAAGAGGTCCGGCAGCAACTATCACAACACCGCTGTCGGGAATGTGCGTTACTTCTTCGCGGACGACATCAATGAGCGGGTCTTTTTCGATCTCGCGCGTAACGGCATCCGAAAAAGCGTCACGGTCGACGGCAAGCGCACCGCCTGCCGGCACCGCAGTTTCGTTTGCGCACCTAATGCACACCGAGCCGAGCATAGCCATTTCGTTTTTGAGGAGTCCCGCAGCGGACGCGGGATTAGCCGATTTAAAAGAATTGGAGCAAACGACCTCGCAGAGCTTTTCGCTCCTGTGCGCGGGTGAAAACTTCACGGGCTTCATCTCATAAAGCCGAACTCTTATTCCGCGCTTTGTGAGCTGCTTTGCGGCTTCCACGCCCGCGAAGCCGCCGCCTATCACCGTAACGGTATCATTCATCGTCTTTTTTCGCTTTCTTTTTGCCTTTTATTTCATAGCCGCATTTTTCGTCGAGACATTTAAGCACGTTGCCGCGCGAACGGAACAGTGTTTTGCCGCACTGCGGACATTTTTCCTCCGTAGGCGTGTCCCACGTCATAAATGTGCATTCGGGGTAATTCGAGCAGCCGAAGAAGGTGTGCCCCTTCTTTGAACGCTTGCTTATTACCGTGCCTCCGCAAACGGGACATATTCCCTTTGTTTCGACGATATACGGCTTCGTATTTTTGCATTCGGGGTAATTGGGGCACGCAAGGAATTTTCCGAAGCGACCGACCTTTACCACCATCATCGCGCCGCACTTCTCGCACGGGATGTCGGTTTTATCTTCTTCCAGACTTATCTTAACGCCCTCCATGGACGCCTTTGCCTTCTTCAGAGTGTCTTCAAATTCATCGTAGAACGTGCGCAGCATTTTTACGTAATCGTAGCCGCCGGCTTCGATTTTATCAAGGTCGGCTTCCATGCCCGCGGTAAATTTAGTGTTGACTATTTTCGGGAATTTGTCTTTAAGCAGTCCGATTATCGCCGTGCCGAGTTCGGTGGGAGCAAGCGTCTTTTTCGATTCTTTTATGCAGTAGTCTCTGTCGAGAATTATCGAGAGAATTGACGCGTATGTGCTCGGACGGCCGACCCCCGTTTCTTCAAGCATCTTTATAAGCGACGCTTCGGTGTACCGCATCGGCGGCTGCGTGAAATGCTGCTCCGTTTTAAGCTCTTTGAGCTTAAGAACCTTGCCTGCGGTCATTTCGGGAAGCGCGGACTCCTCCTCGTCCTCATCGGTGGAGTTGTCGTAAAGCACGGTGTAGCCGTCAAAACGCGTTGTGTAGCCTGCGGCGTTGAACACACAGTAATGCTCCGTGTCGTCTTCTTTAGCGGCTCTGATCTCTGCGCGAACCGTATCGTGCAGACAGTTTGCCATAAGGGACGCCGTAAAGCGGCACCAAATGAGATTGTAAAGCTTATACTGCTCCGCCGTAAGCGAGCTTTTCACCTCGGCGGGGGTAAGCGACGGAACGGTGGGACGTATAGCCTCGTGACCGTCCTGTGCGCCCTCGCGCGTTTTGAAGTAGCGCGGCTTTTCGGGAAGATATTTTTCGCCGTAATTATCGGTTATAAACTTATTTCCTTCCGCGCGAGCCTCCTCCGAAATGCGGAGAGAGTCGGTACGCATATATGTTATAAGACCTATAGGTCCTCTGTCGGCGACATCGACGCCCTCGTACAGTTCCTGCGCTATCTTCATCGTGCGCTTTGCCGGAAATCCGAGACGGCGCGACGCCTCCTGCTGCAAAGTAGACGTGATAAACGGCGGCGAGGGCTGCTTTTTGCGAACTCCCTTTTTGACGGACTCGACGGTGTATACCGCATTGTCGAGACGCGCCCTTATCGCGCTTGCCTGTTCTTCGTTCACAAGCTTTATCTTACCGTTTTCGTCGCCCGAAAACGAAGCCTTAAACTGTTTTTTAGACGGAGGAGACGTAAGAAAAACATCTGCCGTCCAATACTCCTCCGGTACAAATTTCTTTATTTCTTCTTCTCTGTCCACAATAAGACGGAGAGCAACGCTTTGAACACGTCCGGCGGAAAGTCCGCGTCTTATTTTTTGAGAAATAAACGGCGAAAGGCGATATCCGACCAAGCGGTCAAGGATTCGTCTTGCCTGCTGCGCATTCACGAGGTCGATATCGATTTTCGACGGCGATTCGATACCGGCGAGAACGCTTCTCTTGTTGATCTCGTTGAACTTCACGCGCATCTCGTCGTTGAGGTCAAGTCCGAGAATTGCCGCAAGGTGCCATGAAATTGCTTCTCCTTCGCGGTCGGGGTCGGTTGCGAGAATAACTCTGTCGCTTTTCGACGCAAGCTCGCGAAGCTCGGCGATGAGCTTTTCCTTTCCTTTTATTATCGTATAGTCGGGGGCGAAATCGTGCTTAACGTCGACGCTCAGCTTTGACGCGTAGAGGTCACGCACATGCCCCATCGACGCTTTGACCTCATATCCTGCGCCGAGATATTTTTTAATTGTTTTTGCTTTTGCGGGAGACTCCACTATAACTAATGATGACATTTGTTTTTCTCCTGTTTCGAATAATATATTCAGTCCGCTTCCGCGGGGGTTGTTTTCAAAGAATAGAGATTGCCGTAGTAGCTTGACACCGTTCCGCGCAGCTCCAAAAGTGTAAGCGACGAAGAAACCACATCGGTGCCCAGCCCCGTCAGTTCCACAATTTTGTCGAGAGACACGGGCGTTTTTGTAAGCACATGCAGAACCTCGCTCTCTCCGTCGGTAATCGGTGCGACGGTAAAGATATTCGGTTCGTCCGGCTTTGCAAACAGCCTTTTTTCAGGCACCGAGGACGCCATTTCTCCGTTTTCCGACGTTTTGCCGTTTTTTTCTTTTTTTATGTTTATCCTGCTGTTATGAACCGACGGTCGATTGTCGGTTTTTTCACCGAAAAAGAACCGTTTGAAGCCCGGAAGCTCAAAATCGACGTCGTAGTCCGGCGCCGCCGATTCCGGAACGGTACGCAATACGGCTTCATCCGCTTCTCTGCCTGATATTCCCTTAAACAGATCCGCAGGCGAATCGGTTTCGGAGGCGCCGACTGCCAAAAGGCGTTCACAGCCGTCGCTGACTATGATTTTTTTCGACGGAACAAATATCGGACGGCCCGATTCGTGTGCGCGGTCGGCTGTGATGAGCGAGCCGCCGTTCACGCCGGATTCGACCACAAGACATGCGTCGCCGAGAGAGGCAATTATTCTGTTTCTCTCCGGAAACGTATACTTTGACGGAGCTTCAAACGGTTCAAGCTCGCTTATAAGCACACCGTGACCCGATATTCTGAACCTCAATTCAGCGTTTTTCTGCAGATATCCGCTGCCGAGTCCGGCACCGAGCACTCCTATCGTGCCCGTGCGGCCGGCAAGCGCTCCCTCATGGGACGCAGCGTCTATTCCGAGCGCCCCTCCGCTCACCACCGCCACACCGAGCTGCGACAGTCCGTAGGCGAACTTGAAAGCAACGGTGCGCGCCTTTTGCGAGGAGTCTCGCGTGCCGACTATCGAGCATTTGAGCGGAGCGTTCAGCAGCTCCGCGTCGCCGTCGGCATACAAAACAAACGGGAACCGCCGCAGCTTCAGGAGCCGTTCGGGATAAAATCTGCTCTGCGGAGTAATTATCCGCCAGCCTTTTTTTCGGCACAGCTCCACCGTTTCACCGACACGCTTTTGCATTTCGGCGGAACGTGCGTACACAAGCTTTCCGAGCGTTGCACCGTCGATCTCACCTTCGGAAAAAAGCCTGTTCGGATCTTTTTCGATCAGCTCCGTCGCGGTGCCGTATTTTTTAATAAGCGAACGCACCCGAACCGTATCGCGTGCCGCAAGGTGAAGCCGTAACCAGTTTTCGCCGTCAATTCGCGACATTCGCTTTCTTCCCTCTTTCTTTCATAAACTCCCAGACAGTTATTGCCGCAGCAGCGGCGGCATTAAGCGATTCCGCCTTGCCGAGCATCGGAATCGTTATTTTGTGAGTGCACAGCGCCAGCATTTCCGCGCTTATTCCCGCACCCTCGTTGCCGATGATGCAGATGCATCCGCCGGATTTGTCCGCTTTTGAGATGTCTGCCGCGTCACCCGACGCAACGGTCGCGAAAATTTTCATCCCGTTCTTTTTCGCCCGTTCGATAAGCGACGCGCAATCGGAGGTTTTTATCACCGGAAAACGGAGAAGTCCGCCCATTGACGCACGCAGTGCTTTAGGAGAACGGATATCGCAGCCGGAAAACACGATAAGTCCGTCGGCGCCGAGAGCTTCGGCGCTTCGCACCACCGCTCCGAGATTATCTGGGTTCTGCACGTTTTCGGTCATAACGTAAAAGCCGTCGGCTTTGATGTCACTCTCCGTAAGCGACGCGGAATCCGGGCAAACGCAGAACATCTCCTGCGTGGAGCGTGTGTCCGACAGCTTTTCTGCAACATCCGGACTTATAATGAAAGTCCGTTTCGCGGCGCCCGAAACAAGCGCAAACACATCGGAATATTTTTCTTTTGCTCCGTCGGTCGAGAAAAACTCCTCAACCGTGACACCGCTTTTCACGGCATCGCCGCAAAGTCTTGCGCCCTCTGTTAAAAAGCGCCCTGTCTTTTTGCGTTCGTTTGATTTGAGCAGCGCGGCAGCCGCCTTAATTCGCGGATTCGCACGCGAGGTTATCTCCTCGGGGGGATGCCCCGAACCGTATTTTTCCATTTCGTCTTCCTTAAACATTACAGTATATAGTATAAAACCGCAACTGCGTTTTCGTCATTTCACGATGTCGTCGAACATGTTTTTTATAAGTGCGCCGGCACCGAGAATAAATGTCGGCGAGAGTATAAAAGCAAGTGTTTTACCGTGCACGCAGGTATGGGGGGAGGGACGCAGCCGGAGTCCGTTTTTACTTTTGAAAAGGTAAATTCCGAGAGCTGCGGCACCGGTAAAGATAATTCCGTAGGTCACCGTTACCGACAGCAGCACCGAATTGCCGCCCGTTTGCGCCATCGCGGTGCTGTAAGTCACCGAGATAAAATTATTGCAGAAATGCAGAATGACCGACGGCCATATCGACCCCGTAACCACACAGACAAATCCGAGTGCAATGCCTGCGATGACAGCGAACGGAACCTGCGTAAAGTTGCCGTGCATCAAGCCGAACAGCGCCGCAGACACGCCTATCGCAAAGGCGTCGCCGTATTTGCGGAGCGTGCCGAGAACAACTCCCCTGAAAGCAAATTCCTCTATAAATGCGGGGATAACAGCCGTGCGCACAGAGGTCAGCAAAAATTCGACCGCTCCTGTCGGAACATCTGCGCCCGATGTAGCTTCGCGATAGGAGTAGAACTCCATTCCCATGCTGCCGAGCCAATCTATAATCATGCTGTC
>OMRJ01000228.1 GCA_900313475.1 uncultured Eubacteriales bacterium
AGGATTGTTTTTGCTTCAGTCTATGACAATCTTGAAGCAAAGCGGCATGTCGCTTTGAACTTCTTTTGAAAGACTTATTTTCAGTGATTTTGCATCGTGCGTCCATTTGACTTTAACATTGCTGTGACCGAGTAATTCAATTGTACGAATATCATAGCGGATGCCGTCGTTTCTGTAGCCGAGAGATTTTACCGTAAACGATTTTCTGCTTTCGTTTGACATCGGAAAAACATAGACGGTTCCCGTTTTGTATGTGAAGCGGTAGTCGCGCCTTGAGTAGATCAGATTGTCGTTAAACGCCTTGTTGTCCTCTTTTGAACCTTCCCCGAACACCGAGAAAGGCTCGCTGCCGTATATCGCTTCGCCGCAGTCTTTCAGCCATTCGCCGAGCTTTAACAGAACGGCTTTTTCCTCATCACATACCGTGCCGTTCGCTTTCGGACCGACATTGAGCATGAGGCAGCCGTTTTTTGATACAACATCGATAAGATTTGTCGCACAGCTGTATGCGCTCTTAAACTCATTGTTTTCGGTGTAGCCCCATGAGTTTTTTGCAATCGCCGTGTCACACTGCCACACCTCGCGCGAAATGCCGTTTATCTGTCCTCGTTCGACATCGTAAACCGCGCAGCCCTGCATAATGCAGCCGTTTTTGTAGAATACAACGGGTGTGATGCCCCATTCGTCGCATCTGTTGTAGTAGTATGCGAGAAATTTGCGTATGTAGGGCTTAAATTCGCTTTGATATATCCACCAGTCGAAATATATTCCCCACGGCTTGTTTTTATCAATCATTTCACATGATGACGCAAGCCAGTCACGCAGCCAGTAATCGGGCGCCTCAATACCGTCCTCATGTCCGGGACGGGCGTTTTCGGGCTTCTGAAGCATGCACGGACCGTACAGGTCGCGATATTTTTCACCGTGAGCTTCGCTGCCCGGAACATTTTCAATCGCGCCGTTTAAAAACCACAGATGCTCCGCGCGGTGGCTCGAACAGAAAAATTTGAGTCCTTTTTTTTCAAACGCCTCGTGCAGTTCCGCCTGATAGTCGTGTCCCGTTAAATTATAGGTGTTCCATCTGTTCAGTTCGCTTTTGTACATTTTAACGCCGTCGTGGTGTTCGCTGACGGGCATAACGTGTTTTGCCCCGCTTTTTGCAAACAGCTCCGCCCACTCGTCCGCGTTGAATTTGTCGGGATGAAAGCGCTCTACTATCTGTCGGTAGTCACCGTTTTCGCCGAGGTTTTTAACTCTCCAGTCCCAGCTTTCGGTGCCGGGATGATACATTTCACGCGGGAACCATTCGCTTTGTGTCGCAGGAACGGAATAGCAGCCCCAGTGGACAAACAGTCCGAAACGGTTTTCCTTGTACCAGTCGGGAACCTTATATTGCGCAAGGCTCTCCCATGTGTCCTTGAAGCGACCGTTTGTTATAACGTTGTCGATTTGTTCGATGTAAGCGTCAATCGCTGTCATTTCTTATTCCTCCCGTCAAAAAACAAAAAAAATATTGCTTTACGCTTTAGTTATATGATAACATATACCTCGGCAGGTGTCAAATACGGACATCGCGGAACGGAGAATAATGATGAAAGATTTTATAAGAGCGGCGGCACATGTCAAGCCGAACAAAAATCAGTTGCGTCTTATAACGGAAACACCTTTTTATGCGTTTGTGCATTTCAGTCCCAACACCTACACCGGTCTTGAATGGGGCTTGGGAAATGAACCCTGCGAAATTTTTGATCCTACGGAGCTTGACTGTGATCAATGGTGTGAGGCAATAAAAAGCGCGGGAATGAAGGGTGCCGTTATAACGGCAAAGCATCACGACGGGTTTTGTCTGTGGCAGACCGCATATACCGAGCACAGCATAAAAAACAGCCCTTATAAAAACGGTAAGGGCGATATCGTGCGCGAGTTTTCGGACGCGTGCAGCCGTCACGGACTGAAATTCGGCTTTTACCTCTCCCCGTGGGACAGAAACAGCCCGATCTACGGCACACCCGAGTATAACGACTATTATAAGGCGCAGCTTACGGAGCTGCTTACAAACTACGGCGAGGTTTTTCACGTGTGGTTTGACGGCGCCTGCGGAGAGGGACCGAACGGCAAAAAACAGGAGTATGATTTTAACGGTTATTTTGAATTGATACGTAAATATCAGCCAAATGCGACGATTTTTAACGACCGCGGAATGATCCGTTGGTGCGGAAACGAAGCGGGACAGGCTCACCATGCCGAGTGGTCGGTGGTTCCGTCGGAGCTTTGTCCGTTCTGTGAGGTTCAAACCGGCCCCGGGCCGTTTTCGGGAAGCCTTGAGTATATGTACAATTCAGATGAAAATATCGGCTCCATAAGCAATATAATGTATTCAAAAGGTCTTGTTTTTGCCCCGTCCGAGGTCGATATGTCGATTCGGGACGGATGGTTTTACCACGCGGATGAACAGCCTCATTCGCTTGAACGGCTTTTTAACACATATCTTAATTCCGTCGGCTTCAACACGACATTTATTCTTAACATTCCTCCGATGCCGAACGGTAAATTCGACGAAAGGGATGTTGAGCGGCTTCACGAGCTCGGCGAAAAGCTCAAAAACGAATTCGGAACAAACATAGCCGAAAACGCAGAAATAACCGTTACACCCTATTGCGGCAGCGACACTCAAACGGTTGTCGAGATAACGCTTGACGGCGAACACGATATACACTATATAGACTTTTGCGAGAATATCGCAGAGGGACAGCGCATAGAGAGCTTTATTGTTCAATCTCCCGACAGCGACGGCATATGGCGGAACCGCGCGTTCGGCACGACCGTCGGAGCACGGAAAATCGTTCCTCTGAAAGACCTGCGCACAGACCGCATCAGAATATTCGTTAACGCTTCGCGGGATACACCGGAATTCGGTACATTTAAAATATACTGATAATTTATTTAAGGAGAAAAACAGGAAATGAAAACTTCAACGGAAATCGGGTCATCATCACTCATTGTCGGAAACGAAAAGGCAGTTGAGCTTGTCGCAAAAGCAGGCTTTGACGCATGGGACTTTTCAATGTTCGATGTAACGCATTGCGACAGAGAAAAAATGATTCTTATCCCGAACGATCATCCGATGTTCGGGAAGGATTATGTTGCATACTGCCGTAAACTCAAGCAGATAGGACTTGATAACGGTATCGTATGCAATCAGTCCCACGCGCCGTACCCGTCCTGCGGCAAAAACAGCATAGACATATTAAAACGCGCGATAGAGTGCACTGCCGAAGCGGGCGGTAAAATCTGTATCATTCACCCGAATAACAGTCAGACGGTTGAGGAGAATGCCGAAATGTATGAGCTTCTGCTTCCGTTTGCAAAGCAGCACGGCGTAAAGATCGCAACCGAAAACATGTGGAACTGGGACGGAGAGAAAAAACAGGCGACCTCCGCAGCCTGCTCCGATGAAAAAAGCTTTAATGCGCATCTTGACGCCGTAAACGATCCGTTCTTTGTCGCGTGTCTTGATATAGGGCACGCCGAAATGCGCGGACTTAACACAAGCGCCGAAAAAATGATACTTGCCCTCGGCGACCGTTTGCAGGCGCTTCATATTCATGACAACGATAAATATCATGATTCTCATCAGATTCCGTTCTCAATGGATATCGATTTCACAAAGGCAGTCAATGCGCTGAAAAAGATAGGATATAAAGGATACTTCACCCTTGAATGCGACGCGCATATAAACGGACGCTCTGCCGATACTCTTTTTGACGGACTTTGCGACATGCAGCGTGCGGTTCGCCGCCTTGCCGACATGTTTGAAGCCTCGCAGGCTTGAAAAAGTAATAAATAAGCAATATCGAACCAAAAAAACAAGCGTATTTTTTTGCTTTGAATGAGCACAATATATCGGTGAAAGGATATGATGTGCAGTGGGAAAGAGTAAAAAAATAAAATCCGAAGCGGAAATTCAATACGACAAAAAAGTAAAAGAGGTCTCGCCGACTTCGCCTTTGCTCACGGACTGTGTAAAGGCGTTTCTGTTCGGCGGGGCTGTTTGCGTTGTCGGAGAGGTTTTTTACACGCTGTATTCTTATCTCGGCGTGTCGGAGAAAAACTGTGCGACGGGTGTATCGATAACGCTTATTGTGATTGCCGCCGCGCTTACCGGAATAGGTGTGTTTGATAAAATTGCAAAGCATGCCGGCGCGGGAACCGTCGTGCCGATAACCGGTTTTGCAAATTCCGTGGCAGCTCCGGCTATTGAATTTGCGACGGAGGGACACATAACGGGAACAGCCGTTAAGATGTTTTCGATAGCCGGTCCCGTAATAGTTTACGGCAGTGCTGCGGCATCTCTTTACGGTCTTATCTATTACTGTTTTTGCAGGGGAGTTTAGTATGAAAAATAAACGTGTAAACGATCTTTCAAGCATGCCCGTTATAATCGGTGCGGCGGGGGTCGCGGGGCAGACGGAGGGTAAAGGGCCTCTGTCTGAGCGGTTCGATTATGTTTTTGCTGACGACGGGATGGGGGAGAATACATGGGAATCCGCGGAAAAGGCGCTGTGCCGAAAGGCCTTTGAAACAGCAACGGCTAAAAGCGGTCTTGCATATGAGGATATCGGCATAGTTTTCGGCGGCGATCTTGTAAACCAGTGTACGCCGAGCGCGTTCGGTCTTAAGGATTACGGCATTCCGTTCGCGGGGCTTTTCGGCGCATGCTCAACCTTCGCTCTCGGCTTGGCGCTTGCCGCCGTTTTTGTCGATCGAAAAATTTTCAGGTTTGCGGCGGCGGAGGCATCCTCGCATTTTTGCTCGGCTGAAAAGCAATTCAGAATGCCGCTTGAATACGGCGGTCAGCGTCCGCCCACGGCACAGAGAACGGTGTCGGGTGCGGGGGCGTGCATATTGGGACAGAAAGAAAACGGCGTGTGCGTCAAAAAGGTGATGTTCGGCAGAATTTGCGACCGCGGCGTTACCGACGCGACCAATTTCGGAGCTGTAATGGCCCCTGCGGCTGCCGATACCGCAGCAGTCTTCCTGCAGGAAACAAAAACATCTCCGACCGACTACGGAATGATTCTGACAGGTGACCTCGGTAAGGTGGGCAGCGAGCTTATGACACAGCTTTTGCTTGAAGAAAACAAAATCGACATTTCGGGTGTGCAGACGGACTGCGGTAATATTATTTATGACGATGTTTGTCAGGATGTTCACTGCGGCGGTTCGGGGTGCGGCTGTTCGGCAAGCGTCGTGGCTTCTCATATCTACAGAAAAATCGCCGACGGAGAAACGGACAATGTTCTGTTTATCGGCACCGGAGCGCTTATGTCTCCGTTAAGCTCATTGCAGGGTGATACCGTTCCCGGAATAGCGCATGCGGTGCTTATCGGGAGAAAGGGGAATTGCGTATGACTGCCGATAAGATTTTTAACACCGTGACGCGTGACATAAAACTGATAAATTTTGCGGGAAAAACAGCGAAAACGGTACGTTTTCTCGGTGCTGCGGTCGGTTTCGCCGTTGCTGCCGTTACGGTAATTGACGCGGTAAAGCTTATCAGAAAATAACTCTGCAGCCGCAAATGTCAAGAACGCTGTTTTGCGCGAAAAAACAAAAAACCGTATTTCACATTGTGCATTATAATCAATGCCTCGTGAAATACGGTATTCGTAAGAAACGGTTTTTGTTATTAAGCGTTTTTTTGATACATAAGGCAGCCCCGGAATAATTAAATGAGGCTGTCAAGGTATTGCTTTATCAGAATATCGGCACGTCCGATTACCGTGGCAAGACATTCTGCTGATTCAATGTCAATGCGCTTTTCCGAAAGTGCGGGAGGATTGCCCGCAAGAGCCGACAGCACCGGATTACATAATTCCGATGTGTTTTTTCCTTCGTTGTCAAGCATTGCGAGATATTTTTTTATGCACACGGAGAAAAAATCCGTGAAAAGCGCTTCGCTTGCGTCGTCTGTTGCCTCGGCTGCATCCGACAGTCTGACAAGCGTTCGAAGCACTGTGAGAGGTTCTGCACGGCGGTCGGATGAAAGAGGTGTTTCGTCTGTAAGCGTGCCGGATTTTTCGGAGGAGCTTACTCCGAGCATATAGTCGGACGATACACCGTAATATTCCGCCGCTTTGACAACGAAATCAAGGCTGCATTCGCGGATTCCCTTTTCATAGTGAGATAAAAGAGCCTGTGATATTCCGAGGTCGGTTGCCGCCTGCTTCTGCGACAGCCCGGCGTTGTGTCTGAGCAGAAGGAGTTTTGAAGAAAATTCGGCGCTCATTACGATACCTCTTGATTCTTTCTTAAATCGGATGTATAATATATATTGAATTATACATTATGTATAATTTAAAGTCAAATTTTATTTAGTCATGAGGTTAAGATGAAAACATTCAAAATACATCTCATCCGTCACGGTCTTTCGGAGGGCTGCGTCGAGGGAAAATATATCGGTCAGACAGATGTTATGCTGACCGAAGACGGCAAAAAACAGTTGTTTGATATGAAAAACCGTGCCGTTTACCCGCATGCAGAGGTCGTTATTTCAAGCCCGATGAACCGTTGTATCGAAACGGCGCGCATTTTGTATCCCGACGCGAAACCGCTTATACTCGACGGACTGAACGAATACGATTTCGGTGAGTTTGAGGGGCAGACGGCTGCCGAGCTTCAATCGGATCCTGCATTCACCGAGTGGCTTTCCGGAAAAGCCGACGCGGGCGCGCCCTACGGCGAAACAAACGGAGGTTTTCAAAAGCGAGTTTGCGGATGTTTCAACGAGCTTGTCGCAGGACTGATAAAAACGGGTGTCAGCGACGCGGCGGTTATAACACACGGCGGCGTTATCATGACGATAATGCAGACGTTTGCCCTTCCCGAACGCCCGATGCACGAGTGGCTTATGCCCAACGGCTGCGGCTACACGCTTGTCGTTATTCCGTCCGTCTGGTCGAACACGGGGAAGTGTGAGGCGCTGTATGAGGTGCCGGTTGTGCCTGACGGTGATGATGACGAAGAAGAAAGCGAGGTCGACTGGGATATTCCGTTTGATCCGTCTGAATTTGAAGGCTTTTATGACCCCAAGGAGGCATTGAAATGATTACACAGGAAAAAATAGACAGAATCAACGAGCTTGCCCGTAAATCGAAAACGGCAGGACTTTCTTCCGTCGAAAAAGAAGAGCAGGCATCTCTCCGCCAGGAGTATATTGATGCATATAAGGCATCGCTTCGTTCACAGCTTGACAGCACCGTTATTCTCCGTCCGGACGGCTCGAAGCAGAAGCTTTCCGATTTGAAAAAAGAAAAGAAAGAAAAAACCGCAGCTGCCGAAGAAGACGCGGATCGCGCAGCCGAGCAGGACGAAGAAACGGAAGAAGACGCAAAAGCTTAATCTTTTACCGAAAAAACAACAGCATTCCGCCGTACACACCGATGTGCGGCAGAGTGCCGTTTTTTTGTTATACCGTAGGCGATGTTGTTTTGAGCGTTACGTCGTGATATCCGCCCTCAACGATACTTGTTGATGAAACAAGTGTGAGCTTTGCCTTTTCGTGCAGCTCGGGAATTGAAAGAACGCCGCAGTTGCACATTGTCGATCTGACTTTATAAAGGCTCTTTTCCACATTGTCGTGAAGCGTGCCTGCGTAGGTGACATAGGAATCCACACCCTCCTCAAATGACAGGTTCGTGCTGCCTCCGAGGTCGTAGCGCTGCCAGTTTCTGGCTCTGTTTGAACCTTCGCCCCAGTATTCCTTAACATATGCCCCGTTTATAAACAGCTTGTTTGTGGGACTTTCGTCAAAACGGGCGAAATATCTGCCGAGCATTACGAAGTCTGCACCCATTGCAAGCGCAAGCGTAATATGATAGTCAAACACGATTCCTCCGTCGGAGCACACGGGAATGTATATGCCTGTTTTTTCGTAGTATTCGTTTCTCGCCTCCACCACGTCGATGAGAGCGGAAGCCTGACCTCTGCCTATGCCCTTTGTCTCACGGGTGATGCAAATCGAACCGCCGCCGATGCCGACTTTTATAAAGTCCGCGCCTGCTTCGGCAAGAAACAGAAAGCCCTCTTTGTCGACAACATTGCCCGCGCCGACCTTTACGGAATCGCCGTATTTTGATCTGATGAAGTCAATTGTGTTTTTTTGCCAACAGCTGTAGCCCTCGGATGAGTCGATGCAGAGGACATCCGCGCCCGCCTCCACAAGAGCGGGAACGCGCTGTTCGTAGTCACGGGTGTTGATACCCGCACCTGTCATGAAGCGCTTGTCCGGGTCGAGAAGCTCATAGGGATGGCGTTTGTGTGAAGAATAGTCCTTTCTGAAAACGAAATACATCATATTTCCGTTCGCATCTACTATCGGAAGTGAATTAAGCTTGTGTTCCCAGATAATATCGTTTGCTTCTTTAAGTGTTGTGTTAAACGGAGCGGTTATAAGCTTTTTGAGGGGCGTCATAAATTCCGAAACTTTTATATCGGGCGTCATTCTGCTTACTCTGTAATCACGGCTTGTCACAATGCCGAGAAGCTTTCCGTTAGGCGAACCGTCGGCAGTAACGGCAACAGTCGAAAAGCCGTTTTTCTCTTTAAGCGCGAGCACATCCGCAAGAGTGTTTTCCGGAGTGAGATTTGATGCGCTTACAACAAAACCCGCTTTGTATCCCTTGACCCGCGCGACCATTGCCGCCTCGTCTTCGATGCTCTGCGAGCCGTAAATGAAGGACATTCCGCCTTCTTTTGCAAGGGCTATTGCAAGAGTATCGTTTGAAACGGACTGCATTATTGCCGACACCATAGGGACATTGAGCGATATCGGCGGTTTTTCTCCCTTCTTGAATTTAACAAGGGGAGTTTTCAGCGAAACGTTGTCGGGAATGCATTTTTCCGACGTATAGCCCGGTATAAGAAGATATTCACTGAAAGTGTGTGACGGTTCTGTTATAAAAGTTGCCATGTTCTTTGCCTGCTTTCCGTTTGTTTTTTTATATATTTTATAAGTATAACACATATTCAACTGTCGGTCAATCAAAAAAACAATACGGCGGTTGAAATGCAAAAAAACAATAGCGGTTAAATGCGTGAACAAAAGAAATGTAAAAAACAAAACCGACCTGCCGGATAAGAAAAGGGGGTAAGCGTGCCGGACAGATTGGTTTTGTTTTTTTCGTAAATACGGGTGAAACCCTTATTTGCGTCTTATTTGCTTGCATTTGGGCATAGATTGACAAAAAGAAAATGAAATGAATGAAAACAGAATGGTCTTAAATTGTTGCCGTCAATCCGTTTGCTTCAATGGCAGACAAATACAATTCGGTTATGTAGTCGCGTACTATGTCTTTGAAATGAATAGGTGAAATATCGTTTGCCGCCGATAATCGTTCGGCAAGCCGTTTGGCTTCCTCTTTGCACGGCGAAATCAGGTCATATCTGAAAATGTCGCCGTTTTCTGTCTTTATTTCAACGCCGTAATAACACGCGTTCCCATACAACCTATCAATGACAGTGAAGTGGTTGTTGTGCATAAATTTCCTCCTTCCTCTGTTATGTAATCGTTTCCGAAAACATGTTCAATGATAGTACAGCAAAACGAAAAAGTCAATAGTAAAGTTGAAAAAAATACAATTTTTCTGTGAAATTCCATCACAAAAACTTCCGTCAAAATGCGGTGTTGAGTGAAAAAAGTCGAATACGCTTGGTTTTGACGGATTTTTGTCTGCGCTGAATTATGTTCGCGCTTTCCTATACAATTTATGAGACATATGAATAAAAAAACACCGAAAAAAAACAAAAAAACTGTTTCATTCAAGTTTAACGAAATTATCGGCAACGTTAACCCGAATAAAACAGTTGTGTTTTTTGTGAATTAAATTCACATTACTTTGTAGCCTGCATCGCTGATTGCCCGGCGAACATTTCCCTGTGTCCCGTCATTGCCGCTGACGGTTACTTCTTTGCTTTCGAGACTGACCTTTGCGTCCGTAACTCCGTTTACACTCTTTACGGCTTCTTCGACACGCGAGGCGCAGTGTCCGCACATCATGCCGTCCACTTTAACGGTGTAAGTTATCATTTGCTTCATCCTCCGTTTTTTTCGGCGCTGTTTCGCCGTATTTGCTTATATTATATACTTCCCCGCAAGATTTGCAATATTACTCTTGAAAAAAAGACAGGTTGTGTGTATACTGTATGTGTGGCATTGGGGTATTTACAGTGCCCCGTGCCGTATATCGGCGCTTATATGAAAGGAAATAACAATGGAAGACAACACCACCTATACGTATAGATATGAAAAAGAGCAGGAAAAGCCTGCGCGTTCACTTAAAAAATATTTTGCGGTCGTAATCGTTGTTTTGCTTGTGGCTGCCGTTGTTTGCGGTATTGTTGCGGGCAAGGTCAAAGCTGAAAACGAAGCCGAAACAACAACAGCGCCTGTCACGACTGCCGAACCCCTTCCCACGGAGCCTCCCGTCGATGACACGTACAAGCCGGGTTCTTATTCCGTAAATACCGGCGATGTTGCTCTTCGTTTCAGAAAGGATCACAGCCAAGATGCCGAAGCCATTCTCGAGATCGCAGATAAGACAAAGCTTGAAATAACCGAAATCTATATTGATGAGAACGCCACCGATGAAGTGTTCAAATACTGGGGCAAAACAAAATACCTCGGTCATGAGGGATGGATAACAATGAAGTACCTCAAAAAAGAGTATTCCGACAATATTGTCAC
>OMRJ01000226.1 GCA_900313475.1 uncultured Eubacteriales bacterium
GAAGAAGCACAGGCAAAAGCGATCATTGACGCAATTGAGGCAAGACCCGAATACGGCACCGAGGATTGGCTCATTATTATAACCACGGATCACGGCGGTATAAACAAAGGTCACGGTTTTATCACGATTCAGGAAAGAATGACATTTATCGCAGTAAGATAAGCTGCATTCCGTATTTGCGCAGAAAAAAAAGCGACGCTCCGAAAAGAACGTCGCTTTTTTTCTGCTTTTTATGTTCATGTCCGTTTTTTCGGACACGGCTCTGCACCCGATACAGAAAAAGCCTTTGTCTACTTCCAACCGTCGGAAAACTCTTTATTCAGCTCGATATAGCTGTCGACAAGGCTCACCGCAAGCGTATAAGATTCAATGAGCGGGTGAAGCATCAGCGCCGACACTGCCATGTCACGATTCTTTAAAAGAATCGCCTTTGCGGCATTGCGTTCATATAGCTTCATTCGTCTGATAAGCTCGCGTGTATCTTCATCGTCAACAGTGAAGCGGTGCGGAAAAACTCCGTTCGCCGTGACGTCGCACGTCGCCTCAATTATATCGGAGTCCTCCAAAAAACTCAACGCTCCGTTGTTAGGTACGCACATTATCATTTTTCCGGGCTTGCCGCTTGAGACGATGCGCATATATTTCAGAGCAACACCGGCATAGCCGCCGGCATCTATCGAGAACGGATTGAAATGCCACTCCGTACCTCTCCGAATACCCGTTTCGCTCGCCATATACGAATTTTCGCGCATGCCGTAGTATTTATCGAATATTTTCAGGCAGCCGTTAAAATCGTTGACAATATCCCTTTCTGCAAGCTCCGCCGTCATTGCCTTATTCAAACGTTCAATCTGTTCGCCTCGCGTTTCCGATGCGCCGTTTATGTTTTCCAAAGCGCGCTCACGGCTGTAATAGTAGTACAAATATTCGTTCGGAATAAGCTGTTTCCGGCGCAAATACGCCTTGTCGAAATAGCGCATATCCGTTCGCTCATATGCAACGTCGGATTCTATCAGACGCGGCAGAACATTTTTACCGTTGACCGTCACGG
Source organism: uncultured Eubacteriales bacterium (assembly GCA_900313475.1). Lineage (GTDB taxonomy): Bacteria > Bacillota > Clostridia > Oscillospirales > Acutalibacteraceae > RUG806. Next base: position 1,052 of record OMRJ01000226.1, read on the forward strand.
ACTCAAAGAACGAAAGGTGATTAAGCCCGAACGCCTCACCGGAAACACTTTCGGACGGCACACTCAAAAGCTCCGCAAACGAACCGAGCATGCTCGTCGGCGCGTCGCATATCCCGAATGTATTGTCGTGCCCGGCATCGCGCATTGCCTGCGAGACAAGCCCCGCAGGATTTGTAAAGTTAAAAATTTTCACATCGGGCTTTGCGTATTTTTTCACATAGGCACAGTAGTCAAGCAACACGGGAATACTTCGCATGGCGAAGCTGAACCCCGCTGCGCCGGTCGTTTCCTGCCCTATCACGCCTGCGGCAAGCGCAATTCGCTCATCTCTGACGCGCATGCCGTCGCCGCCTGCACGTACCGTTGTTATAATATAATCGGCACCGATAAACGCCTCCACAACATTTGTCGTACATGAAAATTTCAGTTTAGGACATAAAAGCTTCACAATCTTCGCCGCCATGCCCCCGTAAATTCGAAGCTTTTCCGTGTCGATATCCATAAAAACAAGCTTGTCTATATCAAGCTCCTCCGCAGCCTGCGCGATGCTTTTCGCAAGAAACATCGAGCGCACTCCTCCGCCGCCTATTACCGTCAGCTTCACTTTTTCTCCTCCCGCTTTCATTTGTATTTTTTATATATTAAGTATAGCAAATTATGTACCGTCTTTGCAACACAAAAAATAGAAATCTCCGCGCTGTGAAATAAAAGCACATGTCAAAGTCGGAAAGGTAAAAATACGCGCGGCAATATCCATGTTTTTTTGCATTTATACAATCAATATACATTTTTTGTTTTACCGTCCGTCTGTACTCTCGGTATGTGTTTTTCGTCTTTTTTCACATGTATTCCCTTGAAATATGTCGGTTACGCCATATTCAAAACGGTATTTTCGTCAATTTGCACATTATAACATTGAAAAACGCAGCGTCATTGTCAAAAACTCCGAAATGAAAAAATATTCAAAAAACACTTGATTTTATGCATTCAAGGGTATATAATGCACTCAACAAACAAAACACGAAAGGAAAAACACACAATGAAAAAAGCACTTAAAGTTATTTCGGTAATACTCGCACTTGCAATGGTTGCCTGCTGTTTCGCTTCCTGCGGTTCAAAAGAAAAGGAAACAAACACCACCGCAGCCACAGGTTCGTCCGACACAACAAAGACGGAGACAAAAGATGTTGTAAAGCTCGTCAAGATCTCCCTCACCGATGAGGAATACGGCTTCGCAGTCGGCAAGAACGATGCAGAGCTTCTTAAATCTCTCAATGAGTACATCGCGGCTATAAAAACAGACGGTACACTTAATACCATCATGGCAAAGTATTTCGAAGGCGGTACACCTACCGGCGTTGTTTCCGCTGAACTTGACAAGAGCAAAGATCAGCTCGTTGTTTCCACAAACGCTGAATTTGCTCCCTTTGAATACAAAGACGGCGACACCTTCTACGGCGTTGATCTTGAGATTGTTGACGGTTTCGCAAAGAAACTCGGCAAAGAGCTTGTTATCAAAGACATTGACTTCAACTCCGTTCTTAACGAAGTAGAATCCGGCAATGCGGATATGTCCGCTTCGGGTCTTACGGTTAACGAGGAGAGACTCAAGCAGGTCAATTTCTCCGAAACATATTACACCGCTTCACAGTATGTCATCGCTCCCGCTGCGGATACGAAGTTTGACGCATGCACCACACGCGAGGATGTCGAAAAGGTTCTCAACAGCTTCGACAGCAGCGTGGCTATCGGTTTCCAGAGTGGCACAACCGCACAGTTTTATGTCGAGGGCGACGAAGACTGGGGTTTCCCCGGACTCAAGGTTCAGGCAAAGGGTTATGACTCCGGCGCGCTTGCGGTTCAGGACATGATCAACGGCAACATTCAGTATGTTATCATCGACGAGGCTCCCGCAACGGTTATCGTTGACAACTACAACGCGAAATAATCGGCAGTAAAAACAAGCATCATGGGCTGCCGCATTCAAGGATGAATGCGGCAACCCAATCTTTATATAGGAACTGCCCGAAAGGAATCGGATATGAATATTGACTGGTCAGTAAAATTCCAAGGCTTCTGGATGAGGTTTTGGGGAAAGGGCGGCTATAAGGATGTTGTCATCGGACTTAAAAACACCGGCATAATTGCTGTCGGCGGTCTGATTATAGGCATAATTATAGGAACGCTCATAGCAATAATAAAGGTTATCCCGAAAACAAATAAGCTCTTGTCCTTCCTCGACAAACTTGCAACTCTTTACGTCGGATTTTTCAGAGGAACACCTATGGTCGTTCAGCTTCTGCTCGGCTATTATGTTCTTCTGCCGATGCTCAACATCAACATGGATTCACTGTTTGCGGCTCTGATAATTTTCGGTCTTAACTCCGGCGCTTATGTCTCCGAAATCATGCGATCGGGTATCCTCTCCGTCGATCCCGGTCAGATGGAAGCGGGACGTGCTCTCGGAATGGGCTACGGCACAACAATGATGAGAATAATCGTTCCGCAGGCGGTCAAGAATATTCTTCCGACCATCGGCAACGAGTTTATCTCTCTTATCAAGGAAACCTCTGTTGTTTCGTTTGTAGGCGCGGTCGATCTCTATAAGGCATTCCGTTCAATAGCTACAGCAAACTACGAATATATGGTTCCGTTCCTCGCAATGGCAATTATTTATATAGTGGTCGTTCTCATTATTACAATGCTTGTAAAAATTATGGAAAAGAGGCTCAGGGCAAGTGATAAGCGTTAAAAATATTTTCAAAAATTTCGGCGACTTGCAGGTGCTCAAAGGAGTCTCCTGCGAAATCGAAAAGGGCGAGAAAATTGTTATCATCGGACCGTCCGGCAGCGGCAAGAGCACATTCCTGCGCTGCATGAACCTGCTTGAAAACCCCACATACGGCGAAGTATGGGTAGATAATGACCTTGTGACGCCCGTTGACCCGTATCTTCACTTCGACGTCATTGAGGCATCGAACACATTTAAGAAAATGTACGCCGAGAAAAAGGCAGCGGGCGCGGCAAAATCGGACGGGGATCTGAAGCACGATATTATAATGGAGATAAAAGAAAAAGATCTCCTCAAAAAACATGAGGGCAAAGAATATAATGCCCTTGTGAAAAAAATATACAATGACAATCAGCTTGACATTAACCTTGCCCGTCAGCGTATCGGAATGGTTTTTCAGCAATTCAATCTATTTAACAATTTAACCATTCTTGACAACATTACCCTTGCGCCGATGAAGCTTAAAAAGATGTCAAAATCGGATGCCGAAGAAAAAGCGTTCAAGCTGCTTGACAGAATAGGTCTTCGCGATAAAGCGGACAGTTACCCGCAACAGCTTTCGGGCGGTCAGAAGCAGCGTATCGCTATAGTCCGCGCTCTCGCGATGGATCCCGAAATCATGCTGTTCGACGAGCCTACCTCCGCACTCGACCCCGAAATGGTCGGAGAGGTTCTCGACGTTATGAAGGAGCTTGCGGACAGCGGCATGACAATGGTGGTCGTGACACACGAAATGGGCTTTGCGCGTGAAGTCGCAACGAGAGTCCTGTTTATGGATGAGGGTAAAATTCTCGAAGAAGCGCCTCCGCATGAGTTTTTCTCGAACCCGAAATCGCAGAGAACAAAAGACTTCCTGTCAAAAGTTCTGTAAAAAAAGCGTTTTCCTGCGAAATTGAATATAATAAAACGGCTGTGGACGTTCAGGACGGCACAGTCGTTTTTTTCTGCAGATAAACACTTTCATCAGAAAGAACACAAAGAAACCCGTTCGGCAGAGAAAGACAAATCAAACCGTTTTACTTTGCTGCATAAAAGGCAATCCCATTCGCACATCGGCTCTGAAAACACCGTCGCGGCACTCGAATGTGACCGCTCCGTCGTACTTTTTCGCCGTACGTTCGACGTTTTTTATACCGAACCCGTGAGATCGTTTATCGGCTTTCGCCGTAGCTTTTACTGAGGATGTATTTACATCGTCACGGACGGGATTTTCAACGGACAAAAGCAGCTCGCTGCCGCGGCGAACGGACGTAACGTCAATGCGCGTTCCGCTGTCAAATGTGCGGCAGTATTCAACTGCATTGTCGACAAGATTCGACAGCACGGTGCAGAGATCCTCGTTGGCAATGCCGTTTTCGGGAATAGAACCGTCGAAATCGAGCACGATACCGTATTGCGCCGCTTCTTTCCTCTTACTACTTAAAATTGTGTCAGCAACAAAATTCCCGGTGGAACGCTCCGAAACGATACTGTCTGCCGTCTTTGTAACGTCGGAAAGGTATCTCTCCGCTTCATCGATGCGGCCGCTGTCAAGAAGCGCACGAACTACCGCCATGTGATTTTTGTAATCATGACGGAAACGCCGCATTTCATCGTCGTTTTTTACAAGTCCTTCGGCGTATTCCTTCTGCTCTGCCATTTTGAGAAGAATGTCTTTCTGTCTTGCGGACACGGCATGTATTCTCCATGCGAGATAGGCAATGCTGCCAAACAGCAGAAGCGAAGCCAAAGCATACACGACCCTGTAGAAACCGCTCCGTTCGCCGAACTCCCTGTAGTAGCAGGTAAATTCAAAAACTATTACGGCAACA
>OMRJ01000225.1 GCA_900313475.1 uncultured Eubacteriales bacterium
ACGGAGAAAAAAAAAAAAAAAAAATAGTTCTTTTATTTTCTTGTAAAATATGTTAAAATACATTACGAAGATTATCGGGAGGCTGACTCGAATGAAAATACCGAAAAAACTGAACAAGATAGTCGGAAAAATAGTAAACGGCGTCACGAACGGCGTATCGCAAACATCCGTTAAGGGCAAAGACGTTTTTTTTCCACCGGAGGACGGTATAAGCGACGCATGCAGACTCGCCGCGGCGGAAAGTATTGTTCTTTTGAAAAACAACGGCAGTGTGCTGCCGCTGACCCCCGACAACACGGTGTCAGTTTTCGGACGTGTGCAGTATGACACGTTTTTTGTCGGTTACGGCTCCGGCGGCGACGTTAACGCGCACTATACCGTCAGCATTTCCGACGGGCTGAAAGCAAATAAAAGTATTCGCATCAATGAAAAGCTTGATGCCGTTTACGCCAAATGGCGAAAGGAAAATCCCGTAGACAACGGTTTTTGGGGACACTGGCCGATGTGTTATGACGAAATGCCGCTGTCCGAGGCGCTCGTAGCCGAAGCGGCAAGAAATTCGGATACGGCGTTCGTTGTTATCGGCAGAGCCGCAGGCGAGGACAGAGAAAACACGCTTGAAAAGGGCAGCTATTATCTTACCGACGAAGAAGAACGCATGTTATCGCTTGTAACCCGTTATTTCAAACGCACATGCGTGATACTGAACATCGGCGGTATATTTGATTTTTCGTGGATCGAGAAATACAATATTCCGTGCGCGCTCATCTGCTGGCAGGGCGGCATGGAGACGGGCAATGCGGTTGCCGATGTTGTGTCGGGTGACGTAACTCCTTCCGGCAAGCTGACGGACTCGATTGCGCGTGAGTATGCGGATTATCCGTCCGCAGCGAATTTCGGCGGAAAAAAGCTCAATAAATATGTTGAGGATATTTTCGTCGGCTACAGATACTTTGAGACATTTTGTCCGGAAAAAGTTCTGTTCCCGTTCGGTTACGGATTATCGTATACGACCTTTGATTATTCGGAAATAAAGCTGAATGAAAGCGGCGGCGATTTTTCATTGTCGCTGAAAGTGACAAACACAGGCAAATTAAACGGCAAGGAAACAGTTCAGGTATATTGCGCGTTTAACGGCGACAAGCTGCCGAACCCGGCTATGCGTCTCGTCGCATTTGCGAAGACAAAAGAAATTGCTCCCGGCGAAACACAAAACCTGACGCTTGATTTTACTGCTTACACGCTTGCATCATACGACGACAACGGCGTAACGGGACACAAATCGGCATATGTTCTTGAAAAAGGCGATTATGATATAAGAATCGGCACGGACGTTCGTCACACCGTTTCGGCAGGCGTTCACAAAGAAAAAAAGCTGCGCGTCTGTGAACAGCTCACCGAAGTCTCGGCGGTTGCATACGAAAACAGATTTATGCGACTCCGCCCGCTTTATTCCGACGGAAAAGTGTCGGTCACATTTGAGCCGTCGCCCGTCAGAACCGTTGATTTGAAGGAAGAAATACTTGATTCGCTCCCGCCGTACATTGCAAGAACAGACAGAAGCATTACGCTTGACGATGTTCTGAACGGCAGGGCAACGCCCGAAGACCTCGCAGGCACACTGTCGAACGATGAACTCGAAGCTATCACACGCGGCGCATATATAATGAACTCCCCGCTCGGAGCAAAAGGAAACGCATCGGTTTTCTGCGGAGTGCTCCCCTCCCTGCGTGAAAAGGGTATTCCTCCCATCACCTGCACCGACGGCCCCTCCGGAATACGTCTTTCGCAGTCCTCGGCGCTTCTGCCGAACGGCACTGCTCTCGCGTCGACATGGAACGGCGAGCTTGTGAGCAGCCTGTATGAGCTGCTCGGGAAGGAGATGCTTGCGCGCGGCTCCGATGTGCTGCTTGCTCCCGGCATGAACATACACAGGAACCCTCTGTGCGGCAGAAACTTTGAGTATTTTTCGGAGGATCCGCTCGTTTCCGGCAAAAGCGCGGCAGCGGTAGTCAGAGGACTTCAACGGACGGGCGTTTCGGCATGCCCGAAGCATTTCTGCTGCAACAATCAGGAGACACGCAGAACGAAAAACGATTCCGTTCTTTGCGAGCGCGCACTGCGTGAGATATATCTCAAGGGCTTTGAAATATGTGTAAAAGAAGCGTGTCCCAAAACAATAATGACGTCTTACAACAAGATAAACGGCGTTTGGGGACATTATAACTATGAGCTTGTAACCGCAATTCTTCGCGGCGAATGGGGCTTTGACGGCGCGGTCATGACAGACTGGTGGATGCAAAGCTCGGTATCGCCCGAATTCCCGAAGCTGAAAGACCAGGCATACAGAGTGCGTGCCGGCGTGGACGTGCTGATGCCCGGCGGCGCACGCGTCGGCAAAAAAACACCCGACGGAACACTTCTCGCTTCTCTCGGCAGAGAGGAGGGCATTACGCTCGGCGAAATTCAGGCTGCGGCGCTCCGCGTTATTCGTTTTGCAACAAAATTACCGTATAAATTTGTGGATTCAAACAAAAATAGCTCGGAACAGTAATCAGAATATTGCTTTTTAAGTATATATATGTTAAAATAATCAAGTTAAAAGTGCAGACAAAATCGGCGCTTTAAGGAGGAAAATATGGAACAGGTACCTATTATTCTTGCGGAAAATATGACAAAGGCTTCACAGTGGCTCAACACTGTTTTCGCATCGTTCGACTCCGCGATACTCGATTTTTACTACAATCTCCACAAAGGCTCGATGGGAGGCTTCTTTGATTTCTTTTTCAAGAACTTTACGCTCCTCGGTGAAGACGGAATTTTTCTTATTCTGCTCTCTCTCATCCTTTTGATGTTTAAAAAGACGCGCAAGGTCGGAGCGGGAATGCTCGGAGGAATTATCATCGGTGCCCTTTTCACCAACATCACAATAAAAAATATTGTTGCACGTCCGCGTCCCTATGCGACAAGCGAGCTGTGGCAGAATCGTTGGCACGAAATAAACGGCAATCTCGAAAGCGAATACTCGTTCCCGTCGGGACACACAACGTCGGCAATGGCTGCAATGACGCCGGTTTTCCTTTTTTGCAAGAAAAACGTAAGCTGGCTCGCATTTCTTTTTGTAATTCTCATGGGTGCGTCGCGCAACTATTTGTTCGTACACTTCCCGTCGGATATTCTCGGCGGAATAATTGTCGGCGGACTTGCGGGTGTGCTTGCATATCTTATTGTTCAGGCATTCTATAACAAAATATTCCCGAAGAACAAATTCGGAAATTTTGTTATGGATTTCGATATTCGCAACATCTTTAAAAAGTCTGCAAAGAACTGATATTCTCCCTCGCACTCTCCTTTTAACGGAGGGTGCGGGTGTTTTTATTTTGTAAAAAGAGAAAAGGGAAATAAAATGAAAAAAACAGGTAAGATAATGCTTGCGGCTCTCTTTTTCGCCGCATTTGCCGCACTTAATTTATCGGCGGAGGTATTTCCTGCAGCAAAAGCCGCCGAAACATTTACAGACGGGAATTTCACCTACACGGTTACCGACGGTGCAGCGACAATAACGGGTTTTTCCTC
>OMRJ01000224.1 GCA_900313475.1 uncultured Eubacteriales bacterium
CCATTCTCGTGAGCTGATCGACATATTTGAAGCGGTTGTCCCATACGCTGTCGGATACAATGCTTATTCCCTCGCAAAGCGACAAAAGCACCGTAAACTGCGGCTGCATATCGGTGGGGAAGCCGGGGTGGGGAAGCGTTTTGATGTTGCACGCGTGAAGCCTGCCGCTTGCCGATACTCTGATGGAATCGTCAAATTCTTCGACCGCCGCGCCGCATTCGCGAAGCTTTGCCGAAATAGGGTCAAGGTGCTTCGGTATAACGTTTTTTATCAGCAGGTCGCCGCGTGTTGCCGCTGCCGCAACCATGTATGTGCCGGCTTCTATTTGGTCGGGAATTATCGAATAGTCGCAGCCGTGAAGCTCGCTGACGCCCTCGATTTTTATAACATCGGTCCCCGCGCCTTTTATGTTTGCGCCCATAAGACTTAAAAAGTTTGCAAGGTCAACTATGTGCGGTTCTCTCGCCGCATTTTCGATTATCGTAATGCCGCGTGCTTTAACTGCGGCAAGCATTACGTTTATTGTTGCTCCGACGGATACCTTGTCGAAATAAATACTGGCGCCGATAAGCTTGTCGGCACGGGCTTCTATCATACCGCCGTCGGTTGAAATTACCGCGCCGAGCGCCGAAAAACCCTTGATGTGAAGGTCGATGGGGCGCACTCCGCCGAAGTTGCAGCCGCCTGGCATTGCAACAACGGCACGGTTGTACATGCCTAAAAGCGCACCTATGAGATAATAGGATGCTCTTAAGTTGCGGGTGAGTTCATCGGGAACCTCTCTTGAGGTTATCCTGCGTGTGTCTATCTGAACGGTGTTTTTTCCCGTATAGCGAACCGCGGCGCCCATTTCCTCCAAGATTTGAAGCATAGAATTTATATCCCTGATATCGGGTACGTTTTCTATGGTGAAAACATCTTTTGCGAGGAGCGTTGCGGGCAGAATTGCAACTGCCGCATTTTTAGCGCCGCTTATTTCGATCTCGCCGTGGAGGGGCTTTCCGCCGCGAATAACGAATTTTTCCAAGAGGGCACTTACCTTTCCGTGATTTTTATATCCCGACCGAAGGTCGGAGCTTATTTGCCGCCGAATGGCAGCCGTAAAATATCTGTTTAAGCCGAGACGGTTTTGAACGGTTAAAATGCCTGAAAACAGCGGCAAAAAAACACCGAGAAAACCCAGCCCGATTATTATACACCAATCGGACGGCAAATAAAAGAGTTAATTTTTTATTTTTGTTAATTTAATGGATTTTTATAAAATCCTACAAAAATCACAGTGATATTTTGTTAATTCCCGCATTCAGTTCAAAAATTTCCCCGTTGAGAACGGCTTTTGCAAGTGCGCCGTTCGGCACATTGAAAACATAATCCGTCTTTTTGCCCGTTTGGGTTATTTCGCATGAAATCAATCCGCCGACCGAATCAAACGATGCTTTAACGTGCGGCACCCGTTTATCCGTTACGGGCTTGAATACGATGCTCTCAAATCCCGCCGAGCCTTCGTCCTGCGTTATGCCTGCGAGCTTTTCATACATCCAGTCGCCGACCGCACCGTAGGCATAGTGATTGAACGAATTCATGCCGGGTGTGGCAAAATGTCCGTCGGGCCACTTTCCGTTCCAGCGTTCCCACATTGTGGTGCCGCCCGCCGCAACCGTGTAGCCCCACGACGGATACTCCGTTCGGAGGAGCAGATCAAAAGCAAGCTCGTTTTCGCCGATATCCGTCAAAACGTGCAGCAGATAGGGCGTGCCGACAAAGCCCGTGGTAAGATGTCCTTTTTCGCGCAGGAGAGCTGTCAGCCGTTCGGCTGCCTTTTGTCTGTTCGGCGTCAGATTAAAATGAAGGGCGAGCACATAAGCTGTCTGAGTGTCGCTTGTCATTGTGCCGTCTTCGTTTATGTATTCTTTCGAAAAAGCCGTTTTAATGTTCTCGTAAAGCGTTTCATAACGCTCGCAGTCCTTGTTGAGAACATGACACGCTTTTATGTAGAGCGAAGTCGAATAAGCAAAAAACGCGGTGGCAATAAGGTCTTTGTCCGTAGCACCCGCAGTCGCCTCCTGATCGCCGAGGTCAAGGCTCAGCCAGTCTCCGAAGTGCCAACTGTTGTTGTGCAGATAGATATTACGGCTCTTTTTGAAATCTTCGCCGACATTTTTCTTTTTTGCCGCACGCTCCATCCAGTCTATCCATTTTTGCATCATGCCGATATTTTCGCGAAGTATCTGTTTTTTTCCGTAGGTGAGATACATTTGCCACGGAATTATTACGCACGCATCCGCCCATGCCGCCGATCCGCCGCCCTCATCATAACGGCAGGGAACAAAATTCGGGATTTTTCCGTCGTATCGCTGCGTTGAACGGAGATCGCCGCACCACTTGCGGAAGAAATCATACACATCGAAATTATAGCTTGCGGTTTTGCAGAAAACCTGTGCGTCACCCGTCCATCCGAAGCGCTCGTCACGCTGCGGGCAGTCGGTGGGCACATCGAGAAAATTACCGCGCTGTCCCCAGCAGATGTTTGAAAACAGCTTGTTGAGAAGCTCCGACGAGGTGGAGATCTCTCCCGTCTTTTTCATGTCGGAATAGACGGCTGTTGCGGTGAACTCGGCTGCGGACGAAACACTCATGCCTTCGACGGCGACATAGCGGAAGCCGTAGAATGTAAATTCGGGCTTTACCGCGTGCTCTTTGCCGTCGCATATAACGGTAATCGTTGCTTTTGCGGAGCGGTAGTTTTCGGTGTAGACGTTGCCGTCGGAATCAAGCATTTCAAAGTGACGTATCTTAATCACGTTCCCGGCTTCGCCTTTGACCTTAAATGTGATGTATCCGGTTATTTCCTGACCGAAATCAACTACCGTTTCGCCTTTCGGCGTCACAATGAGCTTTTGTCCGGCAAAATGCTCTCTTTCTTTTACGTGAAGCCCTTCTTCCGGGATAAGTATATCCATCGGGTAAAAAAATTCTTTTGCCTTGACTGTGCGCGTCGGAATATACGTAAAATCAACGGTTTCGCCGTTATATATGTTGTTGTATCTTACGTTTGTTTCGCCCACCGACCATGTTTTGTCGGTGTAAATGTTTACGGTTTTTCCGTCGGAATAAACAATCGATATTACTGCAATGAGCGCAGGCTCGTCGGTTTTTATGCAGTCGGCGCCTATGTCGTACCAGTTGTGAAAAAACCAGCCTTTGCCGACGGAAAACGAGATGCGGTTAAGCGGGGTTATATCGGAGGTGATGTCATATGTGAAAACCTGCAGGCGGCTGTAATAATCCGTCCAGCCGGGAGCGAGGATATCGTCGCCGATGCGCCTGCCGTTTATTTTGCCGACAAAAACTCCGCGTGAGGTTACCGTGACCGTTGCTTTTTTAATTTTTCCCGTGTCCGCCGCAAATTTTTTTGAAAAAACGATCACTGCGTCTTTTCTGCAGCGCGGTGCTTTGATCCATTGCGCGTTTTTTATTTCGTTTGCAATCATAACCGTGTTCTCCTGTTCAGTTGATATTTGTAAATAATTTTCGGACTTCTCTTTTTATCAGTGCGTGCTCCGTCGATGAGAGCGCGGGGTCGGCGGTGAGGATTCCGTCGGCTTCTTTTTTTGCGGCATAGAGTATTCTCGAATCGGTCATCAAATCTGCTATTTTCAACTCCGGAATGACGCTTTGCCTTTCTCCGAAAAAGTCGCCGGGACCGCGCAGCTTCAGGTCTTCCTCCGCTATTTTGAAGCCGTCGTTCGTTTTGCACATAATATCAAACCGCTGTTCGGACGTTTCTGACGGAGAATCGCTTATGAGTATGCAGCAGCTGTTTTCGTTTCCTCTGCCGCACCGTCCGCGAAGCTGGTGGAGCTGTGAAAGCCCGAAGCGTTCGGCATTTTCAACCGCCATTACGGTGGCGTTCGGAACATCTATTCCGACCTCGACCACCACGGTGCAGACGAGCAGACGAATTTCGCCCGATGCAAACCGCGCCATTATTTCGTCCTTTTTCCTCGGCGTCATTTTTCCGTGGAGGAGTGCCGTTTTATAGTTCTTAAATTCGCCGTTTGATATCTCACGGTAATATTTTTCGGAGGACGCAAGCGACGGTGTTTTCTGTTCCGTGCCGTTTTGTGAAAGGTCGTAATCCTCTGATTTTTCCTCCGCGAGCGGACACACGATGAAGCATTGCCGTCCCGCGTCAAGCTCTTTTTTCATAAAGCCGAACATTCTCTCTCGCTTGTCGGAGGTTATGCGGATCGTTTTTATTTCTTTTCGGCCTGCGGGTTTTTCATCAAGCACACTTATGTCAAGGTCGCCGTAAACGACAAGTGACAGCGTGCGCGGAATAGGAGTTGCGCTCATTACGAGCACATGCGGATTCGCGCTCTTTTCGCTGAGAGACGTGCGCTGACGCACTCCGAAGCGGTGCTGTTCGTCCGTAACGGCAAGACCGAGCGACTTGAATGCGACATCCTCCGTAATTACGGCGTGTGTGCCTATAACGACGTCAACGCTGCCGTCGGCAAGCGATTTTTTTATTCTGCTTTTTTCTTTTGCCGATGTAGAACCGGTCAAAAGCTCCGTCTTAATGTCCGTGCCTGCGAAAAATGCGTCAAAGGTTTTTTTGTGCTGCCGTGCAAGCACCTCCGTCGGTGCCATGAGTGCCGCCTGCATTCCGTTCCTGACGGTATTATATATTACAGCTGCCGCAACAGCCGTTTTTCCGCTTCCGACGTCGCCCTGAATGAGCCGCCGCATCGCTTTGCCGCTTTGCATGTCGGAGGTGCACTCCGCGACAGCGCGTTTTTGCGCATTTGTCGGGACAAATGGGAGACGTGAAAAAAAATCGTCGGAATAATTGTGCTTTACCGTGAACGGAGTAACCGTTTTTCCGTTGTTTTTGGCAAGCATCAGTCCGAGTGACAAAACGAGAAGCTCCTCAAAAATGAGCCGTCTCCGCGCGTTTGTCAGTTCCGCGTCGTTTTTCGGAAAATGAATATATTTAACTGCGGTTTTTATATCGGGTATTTTGTATTTGCCGATCAGACGCACGGGAAACGTTTCGGGCAGGAGGTCGGCGTAGCCGTCAAGCGCCTTTTTGACGCACGACGCCGTTATTTTTGAAGTCAACCCTTCCGTACAGCGGTATACGGGGTGGTAATATCCGCCTTTTTCCGGTGTGCAGTAATCGGGCGAAATCATTTCAAAGCCGCCGTTGCCGTTTGTTTTTATCTCGCCGTAAAACAGCATTTCGCGTCCGCGCTTCATGTCCGCCGTTACAAATTTATTGTTGAACCAGATAAGCGACACCATGTCCGTCCCGTCTGTTGCCGATGCCCGCACTACGGTTGTTCCGCCGTTTGTTTGTATAAGCTTTGCATCGGACAAAAGGTGCGCTTTTACGCATACTTTCCCGTCGGGCGCATTGCGAAGTGTGAATATGTCGGCATAGTTTCGGTATGCACGCGGATAAAAATACAACAGATCGGCGACCGTATGCAGACCGAGCTTTGAAAACTGTTCCGCTCTGACTTTTCCTACGCCTTTAAGCGCCGTTATGTCATCCCGAAGGCTTCCCGACATTTTCTTCACCCCGTTTCAACTGCATTTTATCATACTTCGTAAGGTTTTGCAAATAAAACATGACAATCACTTATTTGTGCAATGTAACGAAAAAGATTAATCTTTTAAGTACTATATTGTAAAAACAATACGATTGTGCTAAAATCAAAAAAGAGTCGGATCAGGCTTATTTAAGGAGGTTTTTTTGTGGCACAGTTAAAAAGGACATATAAAAGCTGGATAAACGGAGAAGTAAGGAGCGAACAGCGCGAGTACACGGAGCCGACGCAGCTTCTTGCAAGCGACGGGACGCTTCTTGCGGCGGGATACGCGCGTCACAACGTGTTTGATTACGATCGCACAAAGGTCTGCCCGCAGATGCGAAGCAAGGAGTGGGATTTTTATCAGATATCAAACGGGCAATACACGGTGCAGCTGAGCTTCGCAAACATTTCGTTCGGCGGATATGTTTCCGCCGTACTCATTGATCTGCATCACCCGAATCCCTCAAAAAAACTTGCGGCGGGCAAGATAGCGGAGTCGACCGCGCTGTTTGTCGGAGGAAAAAACAAATACGTATTGCCGCCGAAGGGTGATGTCCCCAATCGCGTGCGCTACAACGTGTCGGGCATCGGTAAGGCGTATTTCGAGTTCGTAACCGAAAAAAACAGCCGCACCCTGTTTTTTAAATCCGCGGATACGGAGTGCCGTTTTACGATGGATATCCCCGACGGGCTTGAAAACATAACAACCGTCCTGCCGTTTAAGGATCACCCGAAAAGCTTTTTTATGACAACGAAGCAGAATTGTATGCCTTGCGAGGGCTTTTTTACGAAAAAAGGCGAAACTGTTAAATTCTCAAAGGACGATACGTTCTGCACTCTTGACTGGGGCAGGGTGAACACCCCCTACCGCCTTGTGTGGTACTGGGGCAACGGTTCAACTTATATTACGGACGGCAAGGGCGTGCGCCATACGTTCGGCTTTGAAATAACGTGGGGAATAGGCGACGAGAGCGCGGCAACCGAAACGGCGGTTTTCTATGACGGCAAGCTGCATAAGTTCGGCGCGGTCGATGTTGATGTTTTTCCGAAACCCGATAAATATTCCGAGCCGTGGCATTTCCGTTCGGAGGACGGCAGATTTGATTTTACAATGACGCCGTTCTATGACCACCACTGCGACACAAACGCACTCGGACTTCTCCGAATGCACTCTCATCAGGTTCACGGAATGTGGAACGGTACCGCCGTGCTCGACGACGGCACAAAGCTTGAAATAAAGGACATGTACGCTTTCTGCGAATATGTTGAAAACAAGTGGTAAGCCCGAAATCTTATCGGAGCATAACGGTTATTGCCTGCCTTACGACGGACCGTTGAATTTGAGTATTACTTCATACGCCGACTGATAAAATCAAATTATAAAAAAAGTGAGTCGTTTGCATCGTTTCCGGTGCTTCGGCTCATTTTTTTCTGTTTGAATTATTGTTCTGCGGTCGTTGACGTACCGTCCGGAACGCTTGCGATGTCCGTCTGCACGGTGTTGTCCGCTGCGGTTGATGCGGTTGATGCGGTTGCTGTCGCGCTCTGCGCGGTCGTTGCGGTTTCGGGTGCAGAGAGCGAACGCACGGCGCTGATATAACGGCTGCCGTTTTCCTCCCGGAAGATCACCTTTTCGTATTTGTCAGGTTCGGGAGCGGAAAGGTCACCCGTTTCGCTGTTTTGGAGCCAGCGGTCGGAGTTGACAAGACCGACCGTGACCGTGACGGAATTGCCTTTTTTTTCGACGTCGGTCACTTTCGGCGTATAAATAGGCGTAAGACTCGTGATTGGGATATAGTATGCGTTTTCGGTTGTGTTGTAGGTAAATTCATAGCCGTAACCCTGAACGGTCATATGCTCGATCGTTCGCTGTTTCCCGAAAAAGCGAGTGAAAGCCGCTTCGACGGTTGCCGAGGGAACGATGAGTGAGCCCGATTTGTATTCAAAAGAATTCGGGTTTTCCGCATCGCTTATAACGCTCCATACCGACATTTCGACAAGCTCTTTCATGTCGGCGCCCGTTATGTCGTCAAACGGGGCAATGTCGATTGCCGCCGCGGAGATAAGAACCGAAGCGTATTCGTTGAATTCTTTCTGTTTTTTTTGTGCGGTAAAGTCACCGATTTTGTTAACCGCGAAAATTATGCTGCACACAAGTCCGACTGCTGCAAAAAATATGACGATAAGTCCTGCCGCGAGGCTGCTTTTTTTTCTGCCGCCTTGTGTCGGCTGTTCTTTTATTTCTTCGTTTCCGGCTGTGATTCCGTGGTTTTCTTCATTCATATACTTTCCTCCTTCCGTTTATTTGAGTCCGAGATACGGCGACGGATTTATCCTGTTGCCGTTTGACTGCACCTCAAAGTGAAGATGCGGACCTGTTGCGTTGCCGGTCATGCCCACACGCGCTATCGGCTGCCCCGCATACACCTTTTCGCCGGCACTTACCGTCAGTGAGCCTGCAAGGCAGTGTGCATACAGAGTTTGCAGACCGTTGCCGTGGTCTATCTTGACATAGTATCCGTAGCTTGAATGCGTGCCCGCGACAACAACCGTGCCCTCCGCCGCCGCAACGACGAGCTTGCCGAGGCTTGTGCCCGTTGCGGAGCCGATGTCGATGCCTGCGTGAAGTCTGCCCCAACGGTAACCGTAGGGTGAGTTGATGTTTGTGGCGTTAACTGCGGGCCAGATGAACATTCCGCCCTGTGACGGAGTTACCGTGTAGCTTTCGTCGGGCGCGCGCGTGCCGACCTGAACACGTTTGTCCACAGGTTCTTTTACCGTAATGCGCGACACTTCCTCGCTTGACACTTTTTTGCCGTCGATGTATGTTACAAGGCTTGTGACCTGGTCTGTACCGTTTGAACCGTTGAGTACCGTGCGCGACGAGCCTTGATAAAGAGCGTCGGACTGAAGCTCCACCGTTTTATACGGAATCGTTTCGGTCGAAACCTCGGTTTTTGTCACTTTTACGGTCAAAAAGCTTTTTGCGTCACTCACAAGCAACTTTTCTCCGA
>OMRJ01000223.1 GCA_900313475.1 uncultured Eubacteriales bacterium
ACAACGTCGGCGCAGTCGCGTACTTCGTCGGCAAAGAAAAAAAACGGTTCCGGCAATTCCTCTCGCGGGAGCGCAAAAAAGAAAAATGCACAGATGACGCTTTCCGATGTTATCCGCAGGCGCGAAGTCGGTTCCACCGCTGTGTTCGCTGCGGGACTGCTGCTTCTTATTGTGGCTCTCGGTGCAGGCAGAAGCGGAACCGTCTGGAACGGAATACATCTGTTTTATTTTGCCGTATTCGGCATAACGGGATTTTTTGTTCCGACTGCCATTCTTTTCCGCGGAATTACTGATGTGCTCGGAATTTCGAAACGGGGACATTCGGTCAAAATAATTGAGATATTCTGTCTCCTTGCGGTGGTGTGCGGATTTTTACACATTAAAAACGTGTCTGCCGTATCGCCCGAGCTCGGCTTTGTTGAGGCAATAAGGAGCGTTTACGACGGCATAAAAACCGGCACGCAGGCTTACAGGACATCGGGCGGCGTTTTAGGTGCCGTTATCGGCGGCGGTATATTCGCCGTGTGCGGCTCGGTCGCAATATCAAATATAATCTGTGCGCTTTTGCTGATTGCCGACATAATGCTCCTGTTCGGAATTACACTTTTTAAAATATTTTCACGCATGCGCGAGCCGGCGCGCAAGATGAGTGTTAAAACGGGCGAAACGATAGATGCCGTAAGAGCGGATATCGAGCGAAAAAAGCGCGATGCCGCCGATATGCGAGCCGCCCGCCGTGCAAACGCGGGACTTGACCCGTCTAAAGTTGTCGATGACTTTTATGCTGAAAATTTTACCGATATAACCGATCCCGAGGTGAAGCAGCGGGAGAAAGAACGTGAAAAAGAAAGACGGAAAGAGGAAAAACGCGCCGTAAAAGAAGATCAACCGTCTGTCTTTGATATGCTTCTTCATTCTCCTGATGAAATTTCTCCGGATAAAAAGTCTGCCGAAGGCGAAGCCGACAGCGCCGTGACGGTTGATATGTATGAATCCCTGACTTCGGACGCCGATATTTTTACTGCGGCAGTGAAGAATGCCGCGGAACGCGATGCCGCAAGGCTTAAAGCACTGACGCCGAACGGAGAGGATTCAAATATTGTTTCATCCGAACCGAGCTTACCCGATGCCGTGACCGAAAATGCGGCGAAAACGGGTACAAAAACAGAAATTGCACCGCTGACCGATAAAGAGAGCGAAAAAATAAATTCCGAGCTTGACGGCGCGCTTGCCGCTCCGGTCAAAGCCGAATATCACTATCCGCCGCTCGATTGCCTGAAGCTGCCCGAACCCGCGAAAAAAGGGTATGAGGCGAATGAGCTTCGCGCAAACGGCGAAAAACTTATTGCCGCACTTCAAAGCTTTAATGTCAGCGCATCAATTGTCGATGTTGTGCCGGGTCCCACTGTCACCAGATATGAGCTATCACCCGCACCGGGAGTAAAAATAAGTAAGTTCACGGGGCTTTCGGACGATCTTGCACTGCACATGGCTGCTCCTGCGGGGCTGCGAATCGAAGCGCCGATTCCGAACAAAGCCGCTATAGGAATCGAAATACCGAACAAAAACAAAACAACGGTCACTTTCAGGGAAGTTATCGACACCGACAGGTACAAAAACGCAAAGAGTAAGCTTACCGTAGCTCTCGGAAAAAACATAGCGGGTGATCCCGTTTACTGTGACCTCGCAAAAATGCCGCATCTTCTCGTTGCGGGCACCACGGGTTCGGGTAAATCCATATGCCTGCACACAATGATAATAAGCATTCTCTACAATGCTTCTCCCGATGAGGTCAAGCTTCTGCTTATAGACCCTAAACAGGTGGAGTTCGGCGATTACAACGGTATTCCGCATCTTCTTGTCCCCGTAGTCAGCGATCCGCGAAAGGCATCGGGTGCGCTCGGCTGGGCGGTCACCGAAATGCTGTCACGCTATAAAATTCTCAATGCAAACGGTGTGCGAGACATCGGTGCATACAACAGCCTTTGCGAACAGCGTGAGGATCTTCAGAAAATGCCGCAGGTGGTTATCGTTATCGACGAGCTTGCCGACCTTATGAGCGCTGCTCCCGCCGAGGTTGAAGATTCCATTCAGCGTCTTGCGCAGATGGCGCGTGCCGCGGGGATGCACCTTGTTATTGCTACACAGCGTCCGTCAACGGACGTCATCACGGGTATTATCAAAGCGAATATCCCGAGCCGCATCGCACTTATGGTCAAGCAGCAGATAGATTCACGTATCATAATCGACGAGGGCGGTGCGGAAAAGCTCATGGGACACGGTGATATGCTCTATTATCCCGTGGGTATTCCGAAGCCGATACGTTTGCAGGGCGCATACATAGATGACAGGGAGCGAAAATCCATAGTTGCGTTTATCAAAAACAACGGTGCTGCTGATTACGACGATTCCGTACAACAGGAGATTGAGCGTCAGGCGGCAGCGGATGACGGAAAAAAGAAAGGTTCATCCGAATCATCCGGAGGGGTGGATAAGGGCGACGAGCTTCTTATGCGTGCCATAGAACTGTTTGTCGGAACCCCCGAAAAAGCATCTATTTCCGCATTGCAGCGTCACCTCGGACTCGGTTTTGCAAAGGCGGGACGTCTTATGGATACACTCGAAGAAAACGGAATCGTAGGTCCGTCGGAGGGCAGCAAGCCGCGCAAGGTGCTCATTACAAAGCAGCAGTGGTATGAAATGAATGCGATGTCATCCGATATCACGGACGGTACTCTGCA